>CALJPB010000441.1 GCA_937981305.1 uncultured Selenomonas sp. | reverse complement strand
TTTGAGATTACGGCATATTAGCTCCCCCCGTCGCAACGGGGGAAGTGGCGAACATAGTGAGCCGATAGGGGCGCTCGTGGAACATACTCTTAAAAATTATACACATCAACAGCATAATAGGCAAGCGGTACGCCTTGCGCGCGCGGGCGATTCATAGTACAATACACGCAATAAGGCGGTGGGATAGATGAAGTTTACAAAGTGGCAGGGCTGCGGCAACGATTTCGTGGTCGTGGACTTCCTGGATAAAGAGCCGATGGACTTTGCTGCACTCGCGGTGAAGATGTGCGATCGGCATTTCGGCATCGGTGCGGATGGTCTGATGGTGGTATGCCCCTCGGAGACGGCGGATGTGCGGATGCGCGAGTTTAACCCCGACGGGACGGAGCCGGAGATGTGCGGGAATGGCATCCGCTGTTTCGCACGGTATCTCTATGACTACGGGCGCATGAAAACACAGCAGTTCACAATTGAGACACTGGCGGGGACGATGGTGCCGCGCATCATCACGCAGGACGGTGCGGTGACGGCGGTCGAGGTGGATATGGGCGTGCCTGTACTCGAAGGGGAGAAAATACCCGTAGCGGGTTTCGGCGCGGAGCGCGTGGTGGCGCAGCCGCTTACGGTGGATGGTACGGAGTACCAGATGACGTGCGTCTCGATGGGCAATCCCCATTGCGTGATCTTTGTGGACGATGCAGAGCATTTTCCACTCGCGGAACTGGGCGCACAGTTCGAAAATCATCCCGTATTTCCGCGCAAGATCAATACGGAGTTCGTCGAGGTGAGGAGCCGCAAACACGCGCGTATGCGCGTTTGGGAACGCGGTGCGGGGATCACGCTCGCGTGCGGCACGGGGACGTGTGCGACGTTGACGGCGGGCGTGCTGAACGATGTGCTCGACCGTGCGGCGGACATCGAAGTCGATGGCGGCGTGATTCATGTGGAGTGGCGTGCGGATGGGCATATCCTTATGACAGGTCCCGCTGAGCCGGTGTTCACGGGCGAATGGCAGGGTTCGCTATGAGTGCGCCGCGCAGGAGCATGACGGGCTATGGCGCGGGGACGGCTGAGACGGCGGACTACTGTGTCACGGTTGAGATCAAGGCGGTGAATCAGCGGTTTCTTGAGATTGCGCCGCATATGCCGCGTGCATTCGGGGCGTGGGAGAATGATCTACGCGACCTGATCCGCACGCGCGTTGCACGCGGCAAGCTCGATGTCTATGTGAACTTTGAGGATCGCAGCGAAAAGCAGTACGATGTCCACGTCAACGAGGGGTTGGCGCGTGCGTACTACACGGCACTCGGCAGGGTCGCGCATACGGTGGATGCGCCGCTGACGGGCGGAGTTCAGATGGCGGCGGCGTATGAGGGCGTGATCTCCGTGCGGGAGCAGGCGGATATCACGGGCGCACGCACGGTCTTTCTGGATGCGACGGCGCAGGCACTCACTGCACTCGATGCGATGCGGCTTGCCGAGGGCGCACATATCGCGCGTGACTTTGAGAAGCGGCTTGCACGGCTTGAGGAGCAGCGTGCGCAGGTGAAGGCGATTGCGCCGCAGATCGTGGCGGACTACCGTGCGCACCTCGCGGAGGTGCTCGCGGAGTTCAAGGAGGTCACGCCCGATGAGACGCGCCTTGTGCAGGAGGCGGCACTCTATGCCGACCGTGTGAACATCACGGAGGAACTCGTGCGCCTTGCGAGCCATTTTGCCCAGTTCCGTGCGATTCTCGCGGAGGCGGAGCCCGTCGGACGGCGGCTCGACTTCCTTTTGCAGGAAATCAACCGTGAGACGAACACCATCGGATCAAAGGCGAGCAATGCCGCCGCACAGCAGATTGTTGTCGCGATGAAGAACGAGGTTGAGAAGCTGCGCGAGCAGGTTCAGAATTTGGAGTGACGTATGGAGACGGTCAGTATCGGGTTCGGCGACATCGTTCTCGCGGGGCGCATGGTCGCCATCGTCGCACCAAGTTCCATGTCCGTCAAGCGTATGGTGCAGGATGCGCGGGACGCGGGGCGGCTCATCGACGCGACGTATAAGCGGCGGACGCGTGCCGTCATCATACTGGACAGCGGTCACATCGTACTCTCGGCACTTTTGCCGGAGACGATTGCGGGGCGCATGACGAGCGCAAAGGAGGCAGCAGAGTGAAAAAGGGGCTTCTCATTGTAATTTCGGGTGCATCGGGAACGGGAAAAGGGACGGTCTGCAAGGAACTGCTCGCACGCGAACGGGGGCTTGCCTACTCTGTTTCCGCGACTTCACGCTCACCGCGTGCGGGGGAGCAGGACGGACGCGAATACTATTTTCGCACGCGTGCAGAGTTTGAGAAAATGATTGCGGCGGGCGAGTTCCTTGAGTATGCGGATGTATACGGCAACTACTACGGTACGCCGCTCGCGCCGATTGAGGCGCGGCGTGCGGCGGGCGAGGACATCCTGCTCGAAATCGACACGCAGGGCGCATTGAACGTGATGGAGCGCTGCCCCGACGGGACGTTCATCTTTCTCCTGCCGCCCTCGCTTGAGGAGCTGCGCCGTCGCATTACAGGGCGCGGGACGGAGTCGGAGGAGAGCCTCGCACGTCGCCTTGCGGCGGCACGCGATGAGATTCGGCTCGGAAAGCGTTACCGCTACGCCGTGCTCAACGACACGGTGGAGGCGGCGACGGATCGGATTCAGACGATCCTCGCGGCGGAGCGTCTGCGTGCGGATATGGATTCGGCGCAGTTTGAAATTTGAAAGATAGAGGTACAGCAATGAAGACGAATGTGGAAATCGGCATGGTCAATCCCTCGACGGATGAGCTGCTGACGAAGGTGGACAGCCGCTATGGCATGGTTGTGCTCGCGGCGAAGCGTGCGCGGCAGCTGCTCGAGGG
>CALJPB010000440.1 GCA_937981305.1 uncultured Selenomonas sp. | reverse complement strand
ATCCGAACGGATGGCGGCGTGTGTCGGAAGCACAAAACTCATGCGGGACGTTCCCGCCGATCTGCGATTTGCCGTAAAGGCGGATAGTACACCGCCGCCGCCCGCCGCACATATGCAGAATGATGAGGAAGCGCGCTGCGCAAATGCGGCGCAGGAAGATAAAGCGAGGGCAGAGATTGCCCTTGCACTCGCGAAAGGAGCGATGATTTGACATGAAGAAGTCGGATGAACTCAAGAAGATGGTGGACGAGCTGCGCCGTGAGGTGGAGAACCTGCAGCAGGAGGAACGCTATGAGGATGCGGCAAAGCGCGCCAAGGAGCTGACGAATGCCGTGCATCAGTACGAGGCGGCAGTTTCCATGGAGACAGCGCAGCGCACGGATTTTGCGGGCGGCGCGACACCGATTCAGACGGCATCTGTGAGTGATGCGGTCATGCGCAACCGCGTCTTTAATAAGCTCGTTCTGGGACGCACACTTGACGCGCAGGAACGCGAATTTGCGAATCAGATCGGCTCGCCCGGTATGGTTGAGGGGACACCGGGCAAGGGCGGTTATCTCGTACCCGAGGAGCAGATGACACAGATTCGCGAATATCGCAAGGCGTACACCGCGCTGAAGGATTTCGCGCATGTCCAGCATGCAAACAGTACAGCGGGCAAGATGCCGACGCTCGGCGATGAGACAGGGAAGCTCGTTGCGTTCGAGGAACTGAACAGCATCCAGCAGTCGGATTTCGATTTCGGGCAGCTCAAGTACGAGATCAAGGACTATGGCGACATTATCCCTGTGTCGAATCAGCTCCTGGACGACGCCGATGTGAATATCACGGCGATCATCGGACAACGCTTCGCACGCAAGGCGGTCAATACGGAGAACGACGAGATTCTGAAGCTCCTCAAGAAGCTCACGGCGGAGGCGGTGACGGATGCAAAGGGCTTCATGAAGATTCTCAACGTGAGTCTCGACCCTGCCTACTACGCGAATGCGCGCATTCTCACGAATCAGGACGGCTTTCAGTGGCTCTCCGAACTCGAGGATGCACAGAAGCGTCCCTTGCTTGTACCTGATGTCGCCGCGCCCGATACCTACCGTTTCCGTGGCAAGGAGATCATCGTCGTGTCGAACGGGACGCTTGCGACAACGGCAAATAAGATTCCGTTCTACATTGGCAGCTTCGCGGACTATGTCTCGTTCTTCGAACGTGTGGGCGTTGAGATTGCCGTCTCGCAGGACTTCCTTTTCGACAAGTACGCAACCGCCCTGCGCTGCGTGGAGCGGTTCGGCGTCGTGGCGGATGACAAGGACGCCGTGAAGCTGGCGCAGGTGACAACAAGCTGATGAAGGAGGTGCGTCATGGCGGTGACGCTCGAGCAGGTCAAGACATACCTGCGCGTTGACCTTGACGTTGAAGATGACCTCATCAAGCAGTGCATGAGAGGTGCGGAATCGTATCTCACGAATGCGATTGACAATTTTGCAGCATACTGCAAATACGGGGACTTCGACGAATCGGCGGACATTCTGCGCCTTGCGGTCATCGCCGAGATGTATACGCATCGGGACGGGACGGACGAAAAGGCGCAGATGTTCCCGTATTTCATTCGCTCGATGATCGCACAGCTCCAACACTATGTTCCCGCAGGAGGTGAACCACCGTGATTCATATAGCCAAAATGCGCCACCGCGTCACGCTCCTACGGCCGGAAAATCCCTTGGATGAAATCAACGGCTGCGATACGAGCTACACCCCGACGCGCGAGGTCTGGGCGGAGTTCTTGAAACCTGGCTTCGTCAGCCGTACCATTTTCGGTGACGCGGCGGCGGTCGAGGTGACGCAGGGAATCCGACTGCGCCCCGTGGAAATCGCCAAAGGCTGGCGCGTCAGGGAAGGGGCGCGGGAGTTCTCTGTGGAACATATCGACGACACGAAACCGGGCGAGCTCATCCTGACGACAAGCGAGGTACAGATGTAATGGCAAGAACAAAGGGCTTCTACATTAAGAGCGATCTGACGGATGCCATCAAGAAAGCCGTGGGCGATGTCGGCAAGTATGAAGATGGGGCGCAGCGTCGCATGAAGGCGGCGATACGCACGGGAACACAAGACACCATGCGGGCGGCGAAGAGTAAGGCACCAATCGCAACAGGCGGCATTGTGAGGCGCCTCGTCATGGAATACGACGAGAAGAACAATCGCGGATTCGTCAAATCGAAAGCACCGCACTCCATTCTATTGGAAAAAGGCGTCAAGCCGTCCATCGTCGTACCAAGAAGGAAGATGGCTCTGAAATTCGATGGACATTTCACGAGACGCGCTATTCTCCCTGCGCGCAAGGCAAGACCGTTCATGAAGCCCGCGCTCGATGAAACGGAGCCGAAGATTGTCAAGGCGCTTGAGGAGGCAGTTAAACCATGAGAAAGAAGCGTCTGCCGTTGCAGGCACTGCAGAAAGCCGTCCGTGACCTGCTCACGGCGTGTCAGACGACGCCGCTGCATGAACACGTCGGAGAAACGGTGAAGCTGCCGCTCATCGCGTTTGGTGAGATCAGCATATCGATCTCGGGCGCGAAGGACGCGGCTCTTTACCGGGCGGAGATGGAGCTGGAAGTCTACAGCAGTGCGAACAGCCGCAGCGAGATCAACGGCATCCTCGACGATGTGGCGACGGTGCTCACGGCGGCGCGCCTCGATATGAAGGCGGCGGGATTCGCCGTATGCGATCAGGAAATCACAGAGGTTCAGACGAACCCAAGGGAAATCAGAGGCTATGGCGCTACGTTGCGCCTCGAAGTAATCATACAAGATATGGAGGGATAAAAAATGCCAATCAAAGCCGAGAATCTGCCCGTCAACCCGAACATCTCGACGGCGACCGTGGGTAAGGACTACCTGCTCATGATCAACACGGGAACCTTCGCCGCGCCCACATGGACGGTCGTCGGCGGGCAGCGCAACAGCAAGCTGACGGAGAAGGCGGATTCCATCGACGTATCGGACAAGGCGACGGACGGATGGAGCTCGAAGCTCGCGGGAATGAAGTCGTGGAGCATTGACCTCTCAGGGCTTGTCATGCTCAACGATGCGGGCGTGGATGCGCTCGAAGTCGCCTTCCGCGCAGGTATGACAGTTGACATCAAGCTGCAGTACCCGGACAAGACCTATCAGCGCGGCTGGGCGGCTGTCACGGAGTTCAGCAAGGACGTGCCGCATGACGGCGCCGCGACACTCTCCGGCACGCTCGAAGGAAACGGCCCGATCAGCGAGGTTACGAAAGCCGCAGGAACGCCGCCGGGCGGCTCGCCCTGAGCAAAAAGGATAAGCAGGGAAAAGCCATATGCGCAGGTGCTTGCTCATATGGCTTTTGTTCGATGAAGGGAGATTTACCGAATGAAGAAGCAGACCATATTCAAGACCGCGGATGGAAAGCAGCTCGTACTTTGTCTGAGCATCCGTGACATGATGGCGTTGGAGCAGGAAATCGGCAAGTCCCTGTTTTCCGTGATTGCGGAAACGGGACACGGAAGCCTGCGCCCGATGGATTTGCAGTATACCATCGCCGCCCTGCGTTGGGCATTGCCCTCGCCCGAAGAGGACGCGGCAATCATTCAGCTCATTGAAAATCATTGTGCGGCGGGCGGCACGCTCGACGATATCAATCAGGCGCTCTTGCAGACGATTTTTGCGACGGGACTCTTCACGCGCGGAAAAAACGACGAAGCGGCAGCGGAGGAAGTGCCGCCGAAAGAGAAGTAGAAGTTTCCTCCATGGCGGCGTGGGTGGAGGCAACGGAACCTATCGCCTATGGCATCCTCGGCATGATGCCCGAAACCTACGAAGCCCTGCAAGTGCGGGAATTTTACTGTATGTTGGAAAGCCGCGAGGCACAGGAGAAGCGCCAAGACCAAAAGCGCGCCTATTTCCTCTCATGCCTTATGAGCGTGCAGTGCACGAAGGCGGTATCCACCATCGACATCCTTGCACCGCTCTATCCCGAAGAGCGCGAGAAAGAAGCCCTGCGGCAGGCACAGCGCCGCAAAGAAGACGAAGAATACCTGCGAAAAGAATTTGAACTGGATGAGGCGGTGGAATGATGGCAAACATCAGCGAGCTGAAAATCAAGATTGGCGCGGATTCGTCCGAACTGAAAAAGGAACTGAACGAAACGCAGCGCGCCATGCAGACGGCGCTCAGCACGAAGCCAATGGAATCTGCCACTGCCGCCTTGGCAGGCATATCGAAGGAAACGGGCAATCTGATCGGCAAGTTTCAGAGCATGGCGACTGCCGCGGCCGGAGCTTTCGGGCTGGCGAGCATAATAGACGGAGCCGTGCAGGCGGGAGACGCTGTATATAAGCTGTCCAACCGTCTGAACGTGACGACGGCGGAAGCAGGGCAGCTCTCGCGCATATTGAAGCTCACGGGCGGCGACGTGGATTCCTTCAGCACGGCGATCATGCGCCTTGACAAGTCCCTTTTCTCTGACAGTGAGGCGGGCGAGAAGGCGCGTAGTACGCTCAACCTGTTCGGCGTGAGCCTGACGGATGCGAGCGGGAAAATCCTGCCGCTCAACGAGCAGCTGGAAAACCTTGCCAAAGGTTACAAGCTGGCGAAAGATGCGGGCGTGCAGCAAGAATTTCTCATGACGACGCTTGGAACGAGGGGGCTTGCCCTCGCGCAGACGTTGGAGCAGTACACGGAAGCCGCCGAGACGGCGGCGCGCGTCAAGAGCATCGGGCTTGATGCGAAAGAAATGCACGAACTCGCGTTGAACATGAAGGTCATGCAGATGGAGGCGACGCAGGTACAGCTTGCCTTCACGTCGGCACTCGCTCCCATAGCGGAGAGCGTCTTTCCTGTTATCATCGAGGGCTTGACAGAATCGGCGACGTATCTCGCGCAGAACAAGACGGAAATCCGTGAGGTGACGGCAGCCGTCGTCAAGTTCGTCGCCGCCTACAAGGGCATCAAGCTGGCGAGCGGCGCAATCAGCACAGTACAAGCATTTTGGCTTAGATCGCGGCAGGCGGCGATAGCGAGCGCGGCGGCACAGACGGCGGCGCAGACGGAAGTCACCGCCGCGCATGAGCGCGAGATCGCCAAACGAATTGCCGCTGTAGAGCGCGAATCGCAGAGACAGCAGAGCGCTGCCGTAAGAGCGGCGATGAAGGCAAATCTGTCGGCGGAAGAAACGACGGCGCGCATTATTGCAGAATGTACGAAAATCGAGCTCAAGAGCGCCGAAACCGCTGAGCGCATTGCCGCAGGGATGCGGGCATCGTTCGCTGCGCAGTCACAGGCGGCGGCCGCAGCGGCGACAGAAACGACAGCCGCTTTGCACGGCACCTCTGTCGCGGCAGCAGAAGCGGGCGCACGCATGACAGGCGCGCATATCAGTGCGGCAGAGAGCGGGCAGATTGCGGCAGGCGTGGAGCGTGAGCTTGCTTTAGCCACGACCGCCACAGGCAATGCCGCCGTTGTCGCGGGGCAGAAGAATGTCGCGGCAAAGACGGAGACAACCGTTGCTACGGTAGGCGCTACAACGGCGACGAATACATTGACAGCTGCCACAGCAGCTACGGGAAATGCTGCCGTCGCGGCAGGGACGAAGACCGTCGGCGCAATGGCAACGGCAACGACTGCCGTCGGCAGCCTGACGCGCGCCGTATGGGCGCTTGCAGCGGGGTGGTATGGCGTTGCTGCCGCCGTCGCCTATGTTCTATATGTTTCTGCCCAACGGAGTTCAGCGACTGCAAAGAAGGTCACGTCGGAACAAATTACACTGGAAGATGGAACGGTTGTTGAAAATGTAAACGGGGAATACGTCGGGGTAAATTCAAAAGATGTTCATCCGGAGATTTATTCCAACGTGACGGCGGGAACCAATACAGGGGATGATTATGATTTAGCCGGGACGGGAAATGAAATTGATTATGCGGCGGAGAGTGCGTCTGCCCCTACCGATAGAGGCAGTCGCTATTATACGCTTTCGGCAGAACAACAAAGTGAAGCGTGGGGGAAAGATGCAAACCGCCCAAAGACGTATGATGAATGGCTGCATAGCGATGACCCGGAGGCGCAAGCGGAATTGCAGCGCCAAACCCAAAACCAAATCAATGAAGAGATAGAAGAAAAGCAAAAAGACATGCTGGCGCTTTTGAACGATGGCGGAGGCGGCGGAGCTGGTCGTGCGGCAAAAGAAGGCACCGCCCCTGCTCCAACGAACTACGACGTAGAATATCCCATCGGCGCACTCGTTGCGGACATTGCCGCAGGTCATCCGCAAGGCGAACAGTGGATGGGCAATATCACAAACAATCCCGCTATCCAGTGCGACAGCTACACGGCGAACGTCTACGCCGATGCAGGCATAGACAGCATTGGCGGGCAAGATACAGATGGCATCATCAACGACGCCGCCTTCCGCGCGGCGGGAGCGTATCACAGCGCGGGCGGCGGCTACGAGCCGGAGGCGGGCGACCTCGTGGATTTTGCCGGGCACGTCGGTATCTATATGGGCGATGGCATGGTCAACAGCCGTCAATCTTCGGGCGGCGTGCAGACCATCTCCATGGCGGAAGCAGAGAGCTACTTCGGCGCTGTCCAAGGCTACGGCTCCATCCGCGAAGCGACGGGCGGGCGCACGGTATCGGAAAGGCACAGCGGCACGCGCGAAGAAGCCGAATCCGCAAGAAGGACGCAGGATGCCGCAAGAAAGCTCGAACAGGGCAGACAGGACGCGATGCACCTCTATCAGACCATGGCGGACGGCATCAGCGGCTTTGAAGATACGGCGTACATGCAGAACGTCGAGAAGATCAAGCAGGATGTAGCGCAGAAGCGCCAACAGATCAGCAAGATCAAAGAGTCCGGCGTATCGAAAGAGACTGTTGACAATCTGAACAAGCAGCTCAATGCGTACACCGCCGCGATGGTGGAGCAGGCGGCGGAGAAACAGCGGACAGCCTTCGCACAGGTGGCGGACGACGCGAAGAGCGCCAACGCCGAGGTGCTGCACGACTATGAATCCATGGCGCAAGCGGAATATGCGACCACCGTGCGAAGGCTCGCAGAAGAGCGCAAGGAAAAAGAAAAGGAAGTCATGCGCGACAAGGATGACTGGGAATCCAAGGCGGCGGTATCGGAATGGTACTACGCTAGGCTCGCCAAAGCCGAAGAAAAGCGGCGACAGGACTTGAAGAAAGCGCATGAGCAATATATCGAATACCTGCAAAGTGAAGGAAAAGTCGCCGAACTCGTTGCCCATCTTGGCAGCGTCGAGGGCAAGACGGCGGCAGAAGGCTCGCTCAACATGGACGGACAGGAAAAGCTCGCGCGTACCTATGTGAAAATCTGGAAGGAAGCACACGGAAGCATGTCCGACTACATCGCCGATACGGCGGAAAGCGTCTACGGCACATTGTCGAACTCCATGGAGGAGTTCATCCGTGGTACGAAGTCGGCACAGAACGTCCTCAGGGACTTCGGCAACAGCATCCTGTCCATGATAGCGAAAATCGCCGCACAGCGCTTGGCGGCAAGATGGGTGGACGGCATCCTCGGCGCGTTCGGCGGTGCCTTCGGTGGCGGGAAAGCAGCGGCGACGACGGGGGCGGCGGGGAAATACTCATTTCCGACGGGGGTGTCGTTCTCGAAAGGGTATGCGCGGCCGTCCCTGCTCTCCGTCCCTGCGTTCGCAAAGGGCGGTATCGTGACCGCGCCGACGCTCGCCATGATCGGTGAGGCAGGAGAAAATGAGGCTGTCATACCGCTCAACGAGCGCAACCTGAGTGCTCTCAGCGGCGGGGGGCAGGGAAAAGCGCCGACCGTTGTCGTCAACATTACGAACAGGACGGACAGCCGGGTAAGTGTTGAGAATAAGCGTTTCGACGCGTCGCTCAGGAAAATGGTGCTGGATATTGTCGTCGATGGGGCAAGCCGGGACGTGGGCGGCTTCAAGTCGAACCTAAAAACGGCGCTTGGTAAATAATGAGGAGGAGCATGTGCTGACATTTCCGGAAACATTCCCGCAGCCGAAAATCCCGATAACGAGCGGCTGCGGGAATTCGTATAAACTGAGCATAAAAGATTCTACAATCACAACGGAAACCGATGCCAACTACAAGCTGACGCGCCCGCGTACGACGAGGATGCTGCGCACATGGTCGTTCTCTTGGAAAGCTGTACCCGCCGAGGATATGCAGCGGCTTATGGACTTTTTTGCAAAGGTCGGGACATTCGCTTCTTTCCACCTGCACAACTGGCTCGACGGCAAAATGTATGAGGTGCGGTTCGCGGAGCCGCTACAAGATTGGCAGGAGAACTATCCTATCGGATGGCAGGGCAGCTTGAAG
>CALJPB010000439.1 GCA_937981305.1 uncultured Selenomonas sp. | reverse complement strand
TCGAGCGCAATGTCGACATCGTGATACTCGTGCAGGTATTCACGCGTATCGGGGCGCAGCTCGACGCGTGCAGGCTCGATGCCTGCCGCTTGCAGCCGCTCAAATGCGGCGGCGCATCCCTCCTCACTCGAAAAGGCGGCGGATTTCAAGAGCAGACGCGAGTTCGGGACTGCAGAGAGGATCTGCGCCCATGCCGCGAGCGTCTCGTCCGAAACCTTGGCGAAAGCATTGAAGCTGCCGAAGGTCACGAAGCCTTTCCGCAGGCATGGCGCAGCGCCCGCAGGCGGTGCGCCCGCCTCGGGCGTATAGCAGAGGTGCGTATGTGAGAGAACGAGCAGTTTCTCCGTAAAGAACGGCGCTTCCTTGATGCCCGCCGGCGCGCCGTCGAGCCATACATCGCCGATCATATAGTCGACCGTGGGAAGCCCCGTCGTCGCGAAGTAGCCGATGCCTGACATCTGCACGGGCGCAGGGCGATGGGCGAGCACGGGAAGCGCCGTGCCGCGCGTATGACCGGCGAGATCTACGAGGACGTCGATGCCGTCCTCGTAGATGCGCCGTGCCGTCTCCTGTGGCGAGAGCGGCGAGATATTGCGCCAGACGTCCACGAGATGCATGATGCGGCGGCTTTCCTCGTCCTCAGGACCGTTCTGATAGCAGTAAACCTCGAAGCGCTTCGCATCGTACTTCGTGAAAAGCGCCTCAGCAAAACGCAGGACGACGTGGCGGCGCAGATCGGGCGAGATGTAGCCGATGCGCAGACGCGCATGCCCGCGCCGCGCGTCCGCAGGAGTCGAGAGCGGGCGAACATCCGCATAGAGCGCGCCGTAGCCGTGCGCGAGCGCCGCGTATGCGGTACGCTGTTCTGCGGGCAGGTAGTTCGCGGCAAAGAGCGCGTTGCTGTACTCCGTCGCCTTCTTTTCGCGCGCCGTCTCGATACGGCTCGACGCGAGAAACGCCTCCACAGCCGCCGCAACATCGCCCGTCAGCGTCAGCGCCTCCCCGAGGAGACTGTACGCGCTCGCGAGGAATACCCTGTGATAGTCGGCGCTGTCCTCGGCGGCGATCCGCTCCTCAAGCATGGCGATGAACGCATGGAGATGTGCGATCTCTGTGCGATACCTTCCCTCCGCGCGGTCGATGTAGATCTCCTGCCGCGCAGCTCCCGCATGGTCGGGGGCGTATGTCCGTATCCGCGCAATCTCCGCGCGCGCCTCCTCGTATGCGCCGCAGCCCGTCAGTGCCCCCGCGCGGATATAGCGCATCTCAACGTCCTCGGGCAGCACTGCGAGCAGCTCATGCGCGATGTCCGCCGCGCGCGCGTATGCCTTCGCCTCGTAGAGCGCGTTTGCGCGCATGAGAATCTCCTGCCGCAGCCCCTTCACATCCTCCACAGTGCCCCTCCTCTCCGTATATGCAGCTTTATCCCTATTCGACGGGGCGATGTAAAATCCCTTTTGGAGATGCCTCCACGCCCGCAAAACATAGACTTTTCGCCGTGAAAATGCTATAATCAGTGTGGATTATTGTGGAACGAACACGAAGAGGTGACATTTTGGATCTGGATTTTGGACAGGGGCGCATCGTCCCGGTCAACCTCGAACACGAGATGAAGAATTCCTACATCGACTATGCGATGAGCGTCATCGTCGCGCGTGCGCTGCCCGACGTGCGCGATGGTCTGAAGCCCGTACACCGCCGCATCCTCTACGCGATGCAGGGCTCGGGCATGACGAGCTCCAAGCCGTACAAAAAGTCGGCGCGTATCGTCGGTGAAGTGCTCGGTAAATATCACCCGCACGGCGACACCTCCGTCTACGACGCGATCGTCCGCATGGCGCAGGACTTCTCCATGCGCTATATGCTCGCGGACGGGCACGGCAACTTCGGCTCGGTCGACGGCGACTCTGCGGCGGCCATGCGCTACACCGAGGTGCGTATGTCGAAGATCGCGGAGCTGATGCTGCGCGACATCGACAAGGAAACCGTGGATTTTACGGACAACTACGACGGCTCGGAGAAGGAGCCGACCGTCCTGCCCGCGAAATTCCCGCAGCTCCTCGTCAACGGCACGGCGGGCATCGCCGTCGGCATGGCGACGAACATTCCGCCGCACAACATGGTCGAGGTCATCAACGGCACGCTGATGCTCATCGACAGCCCCGAGACCACCATCGAGGAACTCATGGGCGTTATCAAGGGTCCCGACTTCCCGACGGCGGGGCTCATCCTCGGCACGGAGGAGATCCGCAAGGCATATACGACGGGACGCGGCGTTGTGAAGATGCGTGCACGCGCCCACATTGAGACCATGAGCAATGGGAAACCCCGCATCATCGTCACCGAGCTCCCGTACCAGGTCAACAAGGCACGTCTCATCGAGAAGATCGCCGAGCTCGTCCGCGACAAGCAGATCGACGGTGTGACCGATCTGCGCGATGAGTCCGACCGCAGCGGTATGCGCATCGTCATTGAACTGCGCCGCGACAGTGCCCCCAACGTCATACTGAACCAACTTTATAAGCACACGCAGCTGCAGGACAGCTTCGGCATCATCATGCTCGCCCTCGTGGACGGGCAGCCCGTCATCATGAACATCAAGCAGATGCTCGGGCACTACATCAGCCATCAGGAAAATGTCATCAGGCGGCGCACGCAGTACGAGCTGGCAAAGGCACAGGCACGCGCCCACATCCTCGAAGGACTGACCATTGCCCTCGATCATCTCGACGCTGTCATTACAACGATTCGCGAGAGCCGTACGGCGGACATCGCACGCACGGCACTCATGGATGGGTTCAGCCTCACGGAGAAGCAGGCACAGGCGATCCTCGACCTCAGACTGCAGCGTCTCACGGGGCTGGAGCGCGAGAAGATCGAGGAGGAGTACCAAGAGGTGCTGCGCATGATCGAGGAGCTCAAGGGCATCCTCGCCGACCGCATGAAAGTCCTCGCCATCATCAAAAACGAGCTCATCGAGGTACGCGACAAGTACGGCGACGAACGCCGCACGGAGATCACATTTGACGCGAGCGAAATGGACATCAAGGATCTCATCGCCGAGGAGGATGTCGTCGTCACGCTCACGCTCAACAACTACATCAAGCGCATCCCTCTGGACACCTACCGCCGTCAGCGGCGCGGGGGCGTCGGCGTGAAGGGCATGGGGACGAAGGAGACGGACATCGTCAGCGACCTCCTCATTACCACGACGCACAACGACATCCTGTTCTTTACCAACCGCGGGCGGGCGTTCGTGCTGAAGGCGTACGAGATCCCCGAGAGCGGGCGGCAGGCGAAGGGGACGGCGATCGTCAACCTCCTCGCCGTCGAATCCGACGAGCGCATCACGGCGGTTATCCAGGTCAAGGAGTTCAAACCCGACCGCTTCCTCTTCCTCGCAACGAAGCGCGGCGTGGTGAAAAAGACCCCGCTCGCCGAGTTCGGCAGCATTCGTAAGAGCGGTCTGAAGGCGGTCAACCTCGACGAGGACGACGAACTCATCGGCGTAAAATTCACCGACGGGGAGAACCGCATCATGCTCGGCACGCGCCACGGCAAGGCGATTGCCTTCCCCGAGGACGGCGTGCGCTCCATGGGACGCGTCACGCGCGGCGTGCGCGGCATAAGTCTCAGCGATGGGGATGAGGTCGTCGCGATGGATCTTTTGAAAGCGGATTCCGAGGTGCTCACCGTCACCGAGGGCGGCTACGGCAAGCGCACCCCCGCCGAGGAGTACCGCACGCAGACGCGCGGCGGCAAGGGGCTCATCAATATGAAGGTCACGGACAAGACCGGTCCCGTCGTCGGCATCCGCGTCGTCCGTGAGAATCAGGAGCTCATGCTCATCACCACGGACGGCATTGTCATCCGCACGACAGTGGACGAGATCTCACTCATCAGCCGCAACACGCAGGGCGTGAAACTCATGACCCTCGGCGAGAGCGACCGCGTCGCCTCGATGGCGACGATGAACCGCATCGTCGATGCACCGATCGACTAAGCAGATTGCGGAAAAGGATGACCGCGCAATCCTCCGAGGCAAAGTCCTCGTAGAGGAAACGGGGGAAGGGATAAAAAAAGAGGCGTTGTACGAAGCTGACAACTTCGTGCAACGCCTCTTTTTGCGTTTACCGCATCACGCCGTTATGGAGTTCGTGCAGTTCTTCGTTTTCTTTGCCATCGGACGAGCGCAAAGCCGCGTTCGCGGACCTGCGGGAGCGATGTCAGAGAGCGGGAGCCGCGCTGTCCTCGAGGTATTCCCATCCGGCTTATTTCCGCTGCTTCAGCCACACACTCCACGGCACTGCATAGTGATCGGCATGGTTCTGCTGAACGTATTCGTAGAACTTCGCCACCATGCACGCTTTGACGTGATCGTAGTCATCCTTCCAACTTTTTGTCGGGTGGATCATAGACGGATCGTACGCAAGGTACGCTCCGCCAAGGAGGTACTGGCGATGGAGAATATCCTTCAGCGGGACAGAGGGGTTCTTCATCATGTCGTACATCACCATGAAGCTTGTCGTACGTCCCTTTCCCGCCTGGCAGTGGAAGTGCATCCAGCTGTTGGAAGGGGTATTCTTCACGAAATCGACGAACGCATCAATCGTCTCCGGCTTTGCCCACGTATGATCGGTGACGGCAAAGCGTACATAACGGAGTCCTGCACCCTCGACCAACTCACGCTCGGTCATCGCGCTGTCGATGCGAACAGGTTTCGGATCGATCGGCATTTTATCCTTGTCCAGTGCCGCGACGATGAGACTCCTGCCTTTCGCCGCATGAATGCGCGCGTTCTCATCGCGGATCACTTCGTCCCGTGTCTTATTGAGGTTTCCCCAGTTGCGGTCACCGTACCAGCTGACCGCCATATCATTCATAAAGCCATGCGACTCCTGGCGCAGATCGACGATGTAGATATCGCCCGCTGCCTTGGCACGCAGAACCGGCAGCATTGCATGGAACGCGGGAACGGAGAACTCTGCACTTCCGGAGATCGGGAGGCTGTTGAGTCCTGCACGCGAGGGAACATCGCTCGGATCGACACCAACCTTCTTCTGATCGTCCATCTCTTTGAACGCGGAATCCGACGTGCGGAAATTACGCGGGAGCGCCTTTGCATCCCCGGCAGGAGCATCGATTCTCCAGAGATAACCGCTGTAGTCGGATGCCTGCGCCGTCGTTGCCACCATATCTCCACAGCCGGGAATCACGCCTGTTTTCGTTGCGCCCTTGTCGTCGTCGCTGCCCCTGCGGAAGCTGCACGGCAGTTGCGCCGCATCTGCGCGATCCATCTTGAGCGACAGGATGGGCGGAGCGGCGACGGGGGTCGCAGGAGGGGCTTTCTCAGCCGTCACAGCCCCGCTCTGCACAATGAAGAACGCGAACAAGATTGCTGACGGAAGCCACGGTCTGTATGTTCTCATCGGAATACCTCCCTGTCCGAATTGGTAAAAACGCTGCGACTCATCGGATCGTTCCATCCCGTACTTCGACCTGACACGTCCGCATGGCAGTGAGGGCATTCGCATGGCTTTCGGGGGTGACACCCGCGCAGCAGGCGGCATCGACGCAGATGCGCTTCTCGGGATAGAACGCCTTTGCCAGGAGTGCGTTGGAGATGACGCAGATGTCGGTGCAGAGACCGACAAGCTCGATTTCGTCGTAGTCCGCGAGTGCGGCGGGGAGGGCGGTCGCGCCGAAGGTGGGCTTCTCGATGACGGCTGCCGCCGTGCGGACGAAGGGCTGTAACGACTCTACGATCTCCCATCCCGCCGTGCCGCGGATGCAGTGCGGGACGGGCAGCTTCTTCCCCTCCTGCGTTTCGAGGTAGTTCGCGCCGTGGGTGTCCATCGTGAACACGAGTGCCGTTCCCGCCGCCTGCGCTGCGTTGAGTTTCTCCACGAGACGCGGCAGCATCTCCTGCGCCTCCGGTGTGCCGAGTGCGCCGTCCACGAAGTCGTTCTGCATATCGACCACAATGATCGCCTTGTTCATTGGTATCCTCCTGTCCTCTGTCCGATTTGATTTCAACTGCTGTCTATTATAGCAGAATTCTCCGTAAAATGCGCCCTCATCGTACGCCCTCTTTGGCGGGGTCGCGCATCATGACCGTACGCCCGAGAAAGCCGATCAGCCCCGAGGCGATGTTGCTCGTCAGCTCCGCGCTCCCATAGAAGACGGACAGGATCGCAACGACGACGAGCCCTGTCCCGACCATCCAGTCCACGCGCGGCAGATAGTTTCGCATAAAAATTCTCCT
>CALJPB010000438.1 GCA_937981305.1 uncultured Selenomonas sp. | reverse complement strand
TTTTTTATATTATAATGGTGCATGAATTTTTTCACTATGCTATACTGTAGTATAAGAACGAATCAATTCTTTGTAAAAGACAGGAGAACGCGCCGATGACCAAGGCTATCAAAACGCGCATTCTGCTCGCACTGACGGCCGTCTGCGCTGCGCTGCCGGGCGGGGCGGATGCCGCCTATCGCGGGGATGCGGATACGGGCTTTCAGCATTTGGACTTTGTTGAGAACGAGCGGCGGCAGGAGCGTGCAAACCGTCTCACGGCGGAGCAGGAGCAGCTGCTCACGGATGCGCAGGCGATGGAGAAATACCTGCGTCAGCCGCTAGCGCAGGATGCGCCGTCCCCGATTGCGTTCGAGGGCGATGATCTCACCTACGATGAGCGGACGGGCGAATTTACGGCGAAGGGTCATGTGGACATCCTACAGCTTGCGGCGCGCCGTTTTCAGGGCGACTACGTGGAGGGCAATACGGTCTCGGGGGCGGTCTCCGTTCCCGACCGTGCGCATATGCTCCAGATGACGGAGGGGCAGACGCGCGTGACGCTCGACGGCTACCACATCAACTACAACTACAAGACGCGTACGGGGACGATGGAGGCGGCGGACGGCAAGGTCGGCGGCTACTATATGACGGGCAAACGCTTCGAGTTCTACCCGGACAAGATTGTGATCTATGACGGTACGCAGACGAGGTGCTCGGCGAAAAATCCGGACTACCATCTGAGTGCGGATGTGGCGGAGCTGTATCCCGGTGATCGGCTCGTGCTGACGAATGTGAAGTTCTGGATCAAGAACAAGGTCATTTTCACCAAAAAGCACTATGAGGTGGATGTGGGGAATCCCATGCAGCGCAATTTCCCGACGGCGGGGTACGACAGTGACGACGGCTTCTGGCTGGAGCAGGGATTTACGTACGATGTTGCGCCGCGGGTGACGGCGGGCGCGACGCTCTATGTGACGACGAACAAGGGCTGGCGCAGTCACTACGATCTCGGCTGGGCGAATGCCGACATATCCGCACGTCTGACCTACGGCATTTTTGACGATGGCGACGACGGTTCGATCAAGAAGGAGCCTGCGCTGCTCCTCGGCTACGGACATCGTATGGGCAGACTGCCGGTTACCTATCAGTTGTATTCGGAGTACGGCCGCTGGTATGCGGGCGGCGTTCACAGCAACCACTGGAAATACGGCGTTTCATTTACGCATGATACGATCCGTTTCCACGACTACCGTCTGGAGCTCGGGACGGGGTACTCCGTGACGCGCGAGAGTTACGATGGCTCGCGGGTGCAGGGTTTCAATGCGAGCGCCTTCCTCACGAAGCCGTTCGGGGAGCGTTTTGCGGCGTACATCGGCGGCATCTATACGAAGAGTACGAAGCAGAATTCGCTCTTTGACTTCGATCAGGAGGATTACTCCAAGGTCGTGCAGGCGGGGATGAGCTACCGCATTGACGAGCACAACCGCATCGGCGTTGGGACGAAGTATGCGGTCGAGCCCCGCCGGTGGACGGATGTGGACTACTACTGGTTCCACGATCTGCACTGTTCGCAGATCATCCTGCGCTATCGTTCGGAGCAGGATTCGTGGAAGGTGAAATGGGAGTTTACGCCGTGGTAAATGCACTCAAAGCGATGAGCGATGTGCCTGTTCTCATCATCGGGGATATGGTGGCGGATGTCTATCTCGACGGGACGATTGCACGCATCTCGCGCGAGGCACCCGTGCTCGTGCTGGAGCAGCGCGAGGAACGTGTGGTTGCGGGCGGCGCGGCAAATGTCGCCGGCAATGCGGCGACGCTCGGCGGTGCGTCCTATGCCGTGGGGGTCTGCGGGACGGAGCGCAGCGGCGACGCGCTTCTCGCCGTGCTGCGTGCAAATGGGGTGCGGACGGCGTTCGTCCGTGCGGACGCGCATCCGACGATCACCAAGACGCGCATCATCGCGGGCGGGCGTGCGACGGTCAGTCAGCAGATCGTGCGCGTGGATCGCGAGTGGCACACGCCGCTTGATGCGGAGACGGAGGAGGCTCTGCTCGCACGCATTTGTGAGTTGCTGCCGCAGGTGCGCGGCGTGGTGCTCTCGGACTACGGCTCGGGAACGGTGACGGAGCGCGTGCGCCGGCTCGTCATTGCCGAGGCGCGCAAGCGGGGCATCCCGAGCATGGTGGACTCGCGCTATGACATCCTCGCGTATGAGGGCATCGGCTATGTCAAGCAGAACGATGCGGAGCTCGCGGCGGCACTGGAGCGGGAGCTTTCCTCCGAGGAGGAGATCCGTGCGGCGGGGCATGAGCTGCGGGAGCGGCTCTCTGCGGACGGCGTGCTGATCACGCGCGGGGACAAGGGCATGACGCTCTTCCTTGCGGACGGCTCGGCGACGGATATTCCCGTGAGCGACCACAGCGAGATCTTCGATGTGTCGGGGGCGGGCGATACCTGTGTCGCGGTCATGATTCTTGGGCTCGCGGCGGGGGTGGATGCGCTCGCGGCGGCGCGTCTGAGCAACGTCGCGTCGGGGATTGCCGTACGTAAGCGCGGGACGGCAACGGTCGCCGCGGCGGAGCTGTATGCCGCCGTGACTGCGCTCGAAGGAGGTGTCTGATGTGCTGATTCCGAACGAACGGGTTGAGGACTTTGCCGCTGCACTGCGTGCGGGCGGAGCGCGTGTGGTCTTTACGAACGGCTGCTTTGACATCCTCCACGCGGGTCATGTGCGCTATCTTGCGGCGGCGCGTGCGCTGGGCGATGTGCTCATCCTCGGGCTGAACAGCGATGCCTCCGTGCGACGGCTCAAGGGGGAGACGCGTCCCGTGAACGGCGAGGCGGATCGCGCGGAGGTCGTGGGTGCGCTGAAATCCGTGGACTATGTCGTGATCTTCGGCGAGGATACGGCGGAGGAGCTGATCGCAAAGGTGCGCCCCGCAGTCTACGCAAAGGGGGGCGACTATACCCTTGAGACGTTGCCCGAGGCGCGTATTGTCGAGAGCTACGGCGGTGAGGTGGCATTTATCCCGCTTGTTGCGGGCAAATCGACGACGGGGATAATTGCAAAAATGGGGCGGAAATAACGAAAGGAGGGCAGGGCATGGAGAACATCTTGGTCGTGAAACTGAGTGCGATCGGCGACGTGATTCATGCCCTGCCCGTTTCGTATGCGATCAAGGAGCAGTATCCCGAGGCGCATCTGACGTGGGTGGTCGAGCAGGCAGCGTATGCGATCCTTGCGGACAATCCCTGCATCGACGAGCTCATCCTGTTTGAGAAGGCGAAGTTCCGCAGCATCGGTGGATTCCTACGCGAGATCGGACCGTTTCGCAGACGGCTGCGCACGCGCCGCTATGACGCATCCCTCGATCTGCAGGGGTTGTTCAAATCGGCGGCGATCGCGTGGAACGCAGGGGCAAAGCTGCGCATCGGCACGGCGAATATGCGCGAGGGGGCGCATCTCGTGAGCCGTCCCGTGCGCGGCGCACACGCTGAGGGGCACATTGTCGAGCGTTATCTCGATGTCGCGCGTGCGCTTGGCTGCCGCGTGGGCGAGGTGCGCTTTCCCGTCAGTGTCTCCGACCGTGACCGCATGGCGGCGGATACGCTGCTCGCGCGTGAGGGGGTGCAGGAGGGGCGGCCGTTTGTCGCCTTTGCCGTCGGGGCAAACTGGCCGAACAAACGCTGGCCGGTGGAGCATTTTGCCGCGCTCGCAGACCGTCTCTACCATGCACACTATGTACCCGTGCTCGTCGGCGGCGGCCGTCTCGATGCGACGCTGGCAGAGGACATCCTGCGTGCGTCTGAGATCCCCCCCGTGAATCTCGTCGGGCGCACGAATCTCAAGCAGCTCGCGCACGTCTTTACGCGTGCGGCACTCGTCCTTGGCGGCGATACGGGACCCGTGCATCTGGCGGCAGGGCTGCGCGTGCCGACGGTCATGCTGATGGGGCCGACGGACGCGAACCGCAATGGGCCCTATGGGCAGCTCCAAAATGCGATCGAGGTCGATCGTCCCTGTCGGGGCTGTTGGAAGCGTGCGTGTCCGAAGGGGCTGGACTGCCTTGCGGCAATTTCTGTGGATGCGGTCGCGGCGAAGATCGGCGCAGTGCTCCGCAGCGTGCGTCGTTAGGGAAAGAGGGGAGCAGTTTGTATCAGAACATCCTGGTCATCGACCTCGCGTTCATCGGCGATCTCATCCTCGTGACCCCTGCCGTCCGCGCCTTGCGTGAAACGCATCCGAATGCCCGCATCACGATGCTGACCGTGCCGCTGACGGAGAGCATCGCACGCATGAATCCCTACGTCGATGAGGTACTGGTCTACGACAAGCGGGGACGTGAAAAGGGGCTGCTCGGGATGCTCCGCATGGCGCGGCGGCTGCACAGGTATCGCTTCGATCTTGCCGTCTGCATGAATTTTGCGCCGCGCGGGGCGGTGGTCGCGTGGCTTGCGCGGATTCCGAACCGATTCGGCTACGATGCGCAGCACGGCGGACTGTTCCTCACGCGAACGGCTCCCGCCGTACGTGCGGTACCGCAGCACGAAACGCGCAATCAGCTTGACTTTATGCGTGCGTTGGGCTTTTCGACGCAGGACACCGCTCTCGCCCTGCGGATTCCCGCCGCTGTGGAACGCAGCTTTGCCGAAAAAAGCGCGGCACGCCGCCTTGCTTCGGCGCACTATCTCGTCCTCTGTCCCTGCGGCAGAGTCCCGCGCAGAAGTCTCTCCGTGGAGACGGCGGCGGAATTTCTGCGGGCGTTTTCGGGCATTCCCGAGGCGGTGCCTGTCTATCTGATCGGCGGCAGTCAGGATCGGGCGCATCTCATGGAGATTGCGCAGCGGGCAGGGGTGGAGGAGCGCCATGTGCTTGCGGGGGCGTTTTCCCTTGCGGAGATTGCGGTGCTGCTGCGCGGTGCGGCAGCGATTGTGACGGTGGATACGGGACCCGCGCACATCGCCCAGGCGGTGCACTGCCCGACGGTGGAGATCTTCAGCACGGGCGATCCGCAGATCTGGGGGCCGCAGGGAGCACACGATGTGGTGCTTGCGGAGGAACGCGATCCTGTGACGGGCGCATTGCCCGCAACAGACAGCATCCGCAGCATTGCGCCCGCGCGTATCTGTGCGGCGGTGCAGGGCATTTTGCAGCAGACACACAAGGGGTGAGCAATGGCACGGCAGGTCTATCAAAATATCCTCGTCATCAATCTCATGCATCTCGGCGATCTCATGCTCGTGACCCCCGTGCTGCAAACACTGCGGCACAACTATCCCGAGGCGCGTATCACACTCCTTGCGGATCGCATTCTCGCGGATATCGTGCAGGAAAATAAACACATCGACGAATGTCTCCTGATCGACAAGAAGGGGAGGGACAAGAGTTTCCTCGGCATTCTGCGCTTTGCCCTCCGTCTGCGAAAAAACAAGTATGATCTTGTCGTCAATCTGCATCGCAACGAGCGTTCCTCCGCACTCGCGGCGCTGAGCGGCGGCAGGAAGATCGTCGGCTATGCAAAGCCGGGCTTTTCGCTGCTGTTCGACCACGTCAGTCCCGATCAGCACCCGATCATGCACGAGGTTCACTCGCACTATGCGGCGCTGCGTGCGGCTCAGGTCATCGGAGAGGTCGATGATGCGGGGCTTCGGATGTGGCTGCCGCCCGCTGCCGAGGCGGAGGCGGCGCGGCTCTCAGCGGCGCATTTTGCCCCGACGGATCGGGTGATCGCGCTCAACATCGGCGCGAGCTGGCGCACGAAGCGTTGGGAGGATGCTTACTTTGCGGAGGTCGCCGACACCTACCTCGCACGCGGCTATCATCTCGCCGTGATGGGCGGTCCGATGGACGTGGAGATGGTTGCGGCGTGCCGTGCGCAGATGCGTGCGAAGGATCATCCGCATCTGCATATCTTTACCGGGCAGATCAGCCTCGGCGTACTTGCGGGACTTCTGCGCCGCTGCTGCCTCTTTATCACGACGGACTCGGGGCCGATGCACGTCGGCGTAGCGATGAACGTTCCCGTGCTCTGTATGTTCGGCGCGTCGCCCGTCCCGGGGTTCTACCCCTACGACGCAAAGAGCATTTCCGTGCGTGCCCCCGTGCCGTGCCATCCGTGCCGCCTGCACGAATGTCCGCTGACGGGTGCGGAACACATGAAGTGCATGAAGCGTATGCCGCCCGCGCTGATTTTGAACTATGCGGATCAGATGCTGACCGAGACCGGTGCGCGTCCCGCGTATGAACTGCCCCGCGCGTCGGATTTCGAGACGCGCGTCGTGGAG
>CALJPB010000437.1 GCA_937981305.1 uncultured Selenomonas sp. | reverse complement strand
GCCTTTGTGACGGCCTTCCGATCGGCGTTTGCGAAGGAGCAGGACTGCATGGTGATCGGCCCCTCGCCCGCATTGATCGAGCGGGAGCGCGGCAGATACCGCTTTATCGTCCTCATCAAAACGGCTGCGCTCGCAGATGTGCAGGAGCATTTGCGCGCACATGCGATTCATCTGCGCGATGACATTGCGATTGACATCGATCCCATCGCGATTTTTTAAGAAATAATAGAAAAAACTATTGAATATAGTTGTAAATCCTGTTAATCTGGAAATAGAAGGAAATACGGATGATATGTGAAGCGGCACACATCAAAAATTTCCTCGGAGCAATGGAGGCTTCCTATGGTGACGATTCTCGGACGGGCGAAAATCAATCTGACGCTCGATGTTCTGGGGCTTCGGGATGACGGCTACCATGAGATTGCGACGGTGATGCAGTCCCTCGCACTCGCGGATACGCTTACACTCACGCGGCAGGAGGAGGAGATTACGCTGCGTGTGGATCTGCCGGGACTGGAGGCGGACGAACGCAACCTTGCCCATCGCGCGGCGGCACTCATCATGAAGGAGTGTGGTGTGCGCGGCGGTGTCCGCATTGACATCACAAAACGTATCCCTGTCGCCGCAGGACTTGCGGGGGGGAGCGCCGACGCAGCAGCAACGCTGCGCGGTATGAACGACCTCTACGCACTTGGACTCACGGATGATGAACTCTGCGCGCTCGGCGCACAGCTCGGATCGGATATACCGTTTTCCCTCATGGGCGGCACTGTGCTTGCAACGGGACGCGGGGAGCGTCTGCGCCGTCTTGCGGATTTTCCGGCGACTACTGTTGTGCTTGCAAAGCCGCCCCTCTCCGTGTCGACACCGTGGGCATACCGCAGCTATGACGCACATCCGTCCGCATTTCACCCGGATAACGCAGCATTTATGGATGCGTTGGAGCACGGGGATCGGGATCGCTGCGTGCAGCTCATAGCAAATGTGCTTGAACCGGTGACAGAAGCGGCACATCCCGTGATCGCCGACTACCGCGCACGAATGCGTGCGCATGGTGCGCTCTGTGCGATGATGTCGGGCAGCGGACCGACGGTCTTCGGACTCTTTGCGGAGGAACAGGCGGCTGCTGATGCCGCAGAGGTGTTCCGCAAAGAGACGGATGCAGCGGTACATCTGACGCACACCATAGACAGTTGCGGCGTGCAGTAGAAGCCTCGGAGGGATTGATATGCAGGGAAAATTATCACCGGTTGTTGTCAACAGCTACCAGCCGCTTCGTGAAATCGTCTGTGAGGTGCTGCGCGATGCGATTCGCGGCGGCATCCTGAAGCCGGGCGAATGGCTCAAGGAGAACGATCTCGCAGATGAGCTTCTCGTCAGCCGCACGCCTGTGCGCGAGGCAATCCGCAAGCTCGAGCAGGAGGGCTATGTCGTCACCGTACCGCGGCGCGGTGCCTATGTCGCAAGCGTATCCATCCGCGACATCAACGAGATCTTTGAGATCCGCGCTGCACTTGAGGCACTTGCCTGTGAGCTGGCGGCGGAGCGGATTACCGATGAGGAGCAGGAGCGCCTCGAACGGCTTCTCTTTGCCATCGGGCGCGCCATCGAGGAGCACGATATGGAGCGCATCGTGCGGACGGACATCGAGTTCCACGAGCTCCTGTATCAGGCGGCACGCAATGAACGTCTGCTTGCAATCATCGGCAATCTGCGCGAGCAGCTCACGCGCTTCCGCACGATCTCGATGTCCTATCCGGGACGTCTCAAGGCGACGCTCGAAGAGCACCGCGCAATCGTGGATGCGATTGGTTCGGGCGATGCGCGCTATGCGCGCAAGGTGGGCGCAAAGCACATGGAGAATTCGGAACAGACACTCCTTTACGCCATTGAGGAGCAGGAAAAAAAGACGGGAACAAGCATCGTCAAACGCAAGCATAAAAAGAGTAAGGAAGATGCCGAATAGGCGCTTCCGGAGAACGGGAGGAGCATAATGTTGGATTTTGTAACAGTTATTCTGGCAGCGGGCAAGGGGACACGCATGAAGTCGAAGCTGCCGAAAGTCCTGCACCGTGCGGCGGGGAAATCCATGCTGCAGCACGTCATCGACGCGGCGGATGCAGCGGGGGCACGGCGCAACATCGTTGTCACGGGATTTGGCGGCGATGTCGTACGCGAAGCGATCGGGGACAGTGTGGAGTATGTGGAGCAGCGTGAGCAGTTGGGCACGGGGCACGCCGTCCTGCAGACGAAGGACCTGCTCGCGAAGGAGCATGGAACGATCATGGTGCTCTGCGGCGATACTCCTCTGCTGACGGCAGAGCTGTTGGCACGCTTTCACGAGGAGCACGTGCAGGCGGAGGCGAAGGCGACCGTGCTCACAGCGATCATGCCCAATGCGAAGGGCTACGGGCGCATCGTGCGCCGCGCGAATGGCGAAGTATTGAAGATTGTCGAGCACAAAGACGCGACAGAGGAAGAGCGTGAGATCCACGAGGTCAATGCCGGCATTTACTGCTTTGATGCACAGGCTCTGTTTGCCGCACTTGCACAGGTAACGAACGATAATGCGCAGGGCGAGTACTACCTGCCGGATGTACTTAGTATTCTGCGCGATGCGGGGGAGAAAGTCTGGGCGGTAGTTGCGGACAATTACGAGAGCACGCTTGGTATCAACTCACGCAGCCAGCTTGCCGTAGCGGAGCGCATCTTGCGCCGCCGCAAGGCCGAGGAACTCATGGCGGACGGCGTGACCATCATCGATCCGCATACCACCTTTATTGATGCGGAGGTGCGTGTCGGTATGGACACGATCATCTATCCGTTCACCTTCCTGGAGGGGAGTACCGTCATCGGTGCGGACTGTGAAATCGGACCGCACGTGCGATTTCGGGATATGGCGGTCGGCGATGAGGTCACGGCACAGTATGTATATGCACATGATGCTGAGATCGAGAACGGCGCGAATCTCGGACAGTTCAACCACATCCGGCCGGACAGCCACATCGGTGCGGGAGTGAAAATCGGTAACTTTGTTGAGGTGAAGAACTCCAATATCGGTGCGGGTGCAAAACTGCCGCATCTCTCCTACATCGGGGACTGTGATCTCGGTGCGCGCGTCAATATGGGGTGCGGTACAATTACAGTCAACTACGACGGGAAGAAGAAGTTCCGCACTGTCATTGAGGACGATGCCTTTGTCGGCTGCAACTCGAACCTCGTCGCGCCTGTCACCGTCGGCACGGGAGCCTATGTCGCCGCCGGCTCGACCATCACGCGCGACGTTCCCGCCGGAACACTCTCCGTGGCGCGTGCGCGTCAAAAGGAGATCGAGGGCTGGCACGACAAACGGAAATGAGCTTCGCACCGGATTTCCGTATATGGTTCTGAACACTGTGAAAAAGCGCGGTAAACTCCCTTCCCAAAACAAAGCGTGCGTGTTATACTATAAATAGTCATTGTGTATTCTATTTATAGTGGCGCATCTGGTTTTTAGGAGGAACAGAGAGATGAGTTTTCCGACCGACAACGTATGTATCCTGACGGGGAACGCCAATCCCCAGTTGGCGAAAGACATTGCGGAACGTATCGGTATACCGCTCTGCGAGGCTTTCGTAGGGCAGTTCAACAACGGTGAAGTTCAAGTGATGATCGAGGAGAGCATTCGCGGGAAGGACATCTTCATCATCCAGTCGACGAGCTTTCCCGTCAATGACAACCTCATGGAGCTGCTGATTCTCACAGATGCCTGCAAACGCGCCTCTGCACATAGCATTACGGCGGTTGTTCCGTACTATGCCTATGCGCGGCAGGATCGCAAGACGCGCGGACGTGAACCGATCTCGGCGAAGCTCGTTGCCAATCTCATGACAACGGCGGGCGTGACCCGCGTGGTCACCGTTGATCTTCATGCGGGGCAGATCCAGGGATTCTTCGACATCCCTGTAGATCATCTTGCTGCCGCACCCGTGCTTGCAAGCTATTTCCGTGAACAGGCGATTGAAGATCTTGTTGTTGTTTCGCCGGATCTTGGCGGCGTTACACGCGCACGCATCATGGCGGACTTCCTCCGTGCGCCGATTGCGATCATTGAAAAACGTCGCCCCTGCCCCGGCTGTGCCGAGGTCATGAACCTCATTGGTGAGGTTGAGGGGAAGACCACTCTTCTCATCGACGATATTGTCGATACGGCAGGGTCTCTCTGTGAGGG
>CALJPB010000436.1 GCA_937981305.1 uncultured Selenomonas sp. | reverse complement strand
CGTGAGCTGATCCGCTTCCGCGGTCCGGTGCAGGGAATTGTGCCGCCGGCGGTGGAGCGGGCGATAATGAAGCTGTATGGGAAAAAGCCCCCTCGGGGATAGTTCTGAGGCTGTGCAGGTAAAGGAGATAGATTTATGGCAGTAATTGATACGCTGAAAAAGCTGGAAGATCTGGTTGCGGATGCTTCCCACCTTCCGTTCAGCGACAAGGCTCTGGTGAATGACGATGAGATTGTGCATCTCGTGGAGGAGCTGCGCATGGATCTCCCGAAGGAGCTGAACCGCGCGGCAGAGATTATGCAGGAGCAGGACAATATCATCGGGCGTGCGCGTGAGGAAGCGAAGGATATTGTTGACGCGGCACAGACACGCGCCAATCAGATGCTTGAGGACAGCGAGATTGTCATTCAGGCAAAGGAGCGTGCGCGTGCGATTATGCAGCAGTCGCAGGATCAGGCACGCGAGATCATGGAGCAGGCACAGGCGGGAGCTGCACGTCTTCAGAGCGATGCAGATGCCTATGCCAATCAGGTGTTTGAGCAGCTGATCGCTCACGTTGGCAGCACCTTCAAGGGCGTGCAGCAGGCGGAGATGGGCTTGAATCAGGCGATGAATGTCCTGCGTACGGCAAAGGCACAGATGAATGCTCCGCAGGAGAATGTATCGGAGCTCTGAGTACTTTCGTGAAAACGCTCCTTGACAATGCCGAAAACCGCCGCTATAATGTGAAAGGTCATGCGTTATGATGAAGCTGGATGTTTCGGGGACTGCGTTCCCGCTTGGTGAGAGTCGAGCATTTTCCTTTGTGGTTTCATCGGCCTCTCTTGATTTGGGAGAGTGTGCAGAGCAATTTCACGAAGATATTCGTGTGAATGGCTCGGTGATGAACACGGGATCGTCCCTGCGTGTTGTGGGGACGGTCGACACCTGCCGCAGCTTTGTTTGTGACCGCTGCCTCGCAGAGGGGGCGCGGGAGATTACGCTTGATTTTTCTGAGGACTATGCGAAGACTCCGGGAGAAACGGATGAGGTGGCACTCTATGATGGTGAGACCATCATACTGGATGATCTCGTGCGTGACACCCTCCTTGTGGCTGAGCCGCTGCGTGAGCTGTGTAAGTCTGACTGCAAGGGGCTTTGTCCGGTCTGCGGACAGAACCTGAATGAGGGGATGTGCGACTGCGATGCATTCGTCCCCGATCCCCGACTGGCGGCTTTAGAAAGCCTACTCAAAAACGATTAAGGAGGTGTATCCAAAGTGGCAGTACCAAAGAGAAAGACGTCGAAAGCACGCCGTGACCGCCGTCGTGCAAATTGGAAGCTCGAAGCGCCGCACTATGTATCGTGCCCGCAGTGTCATGAGCCGAAGCTCCCGCACCATGTGTGCATGGAATGCGGCTATTATGACGGAAAGCCTGTGGCCGAGGCGGCTGAATGAGAACCATGCGGAGCTGTTGCAAGAAGTCTGTGGACTTTTTGCGGCAGCTCTTTTATTTTTAATCATTTCCTCATTGCAAAAATTTTTAGTACCTAGTATAATGCGTTCATACTGATAGCAGCAGGTGCTAAAAATAACGAATTTATGGGCGCAGGAGTTTGTGCATAAGTTCGGGGAGAGGAGTGGCGTGATGACGGAGAAGAAGCGACGGCGGCAGGAAACGCTCGTCAGGGCAGTGCGCAAAGAACCGTTCCTGACGGATGAGGCTCTGGCGAAGAAACTTGCCGTGAGCGTGCAGACGGTGCGGCTCGACCGCAC
Source organism: uncultured Selenomonas sp. (assembly GCA_937981305.1). GTDB lineage: Bacteria > Bacillota > Negativicutes > Selenomonadales > Selenomonadaceae > Centipeda. Next base: position 488 of record CALJPB010000436.1, on the reverse strand, counting down.
GGAGCTCGGCATTCCGGAGCTGCGCGCGCGCGTGCGTCTGCTCGCAGAGAATGCGCGCGAGAAGGTGCGCGCCATTCCGCATACCGAGGTGATCGGCGATCTCCTCTCGCTCGAACTGGGGGTGCGGGGCACATCGGCGCTACGCGTGACAGATGATCTCCTCTTTGCCGATTCGGAGATTGCACGCGGCACGGCGCTCTTCTCCCAGGCGAACTCGCTCGCGCTTGCCATCATTGACGCACCTGTTGCGATGACAGGGGTTGCGAATGTGAAATACAAGACCCCGATCAAGAAGGGGGATACGGTCATCGCATATGCGGAGATTGTCAAGGTTCGCGGCAATAAGATTTTTGTCTGGGTTAAGACCTATCGCGAGGACAAAGAGGTTTTTCGCGCCAAATTTATTGTGGTATCCCTCCAGCGGTGAGGGATCGGCATGGAGGAAGGGAGTGCAGGATGCGTATAGCGATTGACGCGATGGGTGGAGA
>CALJPB010000435.1 GCA_937981305.1 uncultured Selenomonas sp. | reverse complement strand
TAGATTTTTTCGTCCGAACAAGGCGGAAAACCGGACGCATAGCCAAAGCTATGTGGAGGATTTGCCAACGAAGTACGGGCAAAAAAGATGCGTCAAGATGGCGGTGCTGAATTTATCAGTGCTTCCTTAACACACTGAAAAATGAAGAGATTAATCTGCATGAATATCGTGACGAAGAGTCTCTCTACCGCGCTGTTGAGCATTTCGCTTATACTACGTATAATCACGTGCGCCCACATTTTTTTAACGATTATCTTACGCCGTTTCAGGCGAGATTCTCATTGTGAGTTTATGCGACACTAGCGTTACAATTTTGCTTGACCACGACAACTGTTCTTGACAATATCAAAACCACACAGACATGACGCGAATCATAGCGGGGATGTTGTAAAAAGCTGTTTTTTACGCTATAATGCGTTCAGCATTCACCATTATGGGAATCATCTTAATACCATAGGGGGACATTATATGGCACTAATTGTAAAGAAATTTGGCGGGAGTTCGGTGGCTACGCCTGAAAAAATCAAAAATGTGGCAAAGCGAATCCTGAGTGAGAAAGCCCCCGATGATCGCATTGTCATGGTCGTCTCGGCAATGGGTGACACGACGGATGATCTCATCGCCCTGGCGGGTGAGGTGGTGGATAGTCCCTATCATTATGCGCGCGAGATGGATATGCTCATGACGACGGGTGAGCAGGTTTCCATTGCACTCCTTGCGATGGCATTTTGCTCCTTGGGACAACCTGCTATCTCCCTTACGGGCGCAATGGCAGGCATGAGGACCGACAGCGCACATACGAAGGGGCGTATTCTAGGTCTTGAGCCAAAACGCGTACATGAGGAACTGAACAAAGGAAATATCGTAGTTATTGCAGGATTCCAAGGCACGGATGCGGCGGGAACCCCCGTAACGCTTGGACGTGGTGGTTCGGACACCTCTGCCGTTGCGATTGCAGGTGCGATCGGTGCGGATGCCTGCGAGATCTACACGGATGTCGATGGCATCTACTCCGCAGATCCGCGCATTGCAAAGGGCGCACGCCGTATGCAGGAGATCACTTACAACGAAATGCTCGAGATGGCACGTCTCGGTGCAGGGGTCATGCAGCCGCGTTCCGTGGAGATGGGACAGCTCTACGGCATTCCCATTCATGTGCGCTCGACCTTTACGTCGGAACCGGGAACCATCATTAGGGAGGAATATACAGTGGAAGAAAAATCCTTTATCATTCGCGGTGTAACCCATGACGAGCAGGTATCCAAGATCACCGTTCTTGGTGTTTCCAATGTCCCCGGAGTAGTGTATACGATTTTTTCCGCACTTGCAGATGCCAACATTGACGTGGACATGATCGTGCAGAGCGTACGCAGTGCTGAGTCGAACGTAACGGATGTCGTATTTACGGTTGCAACGATGGATGCCGAACAGGCAAAACAGGTTGTGGAAGGAATCTCGACAAAGATCAATGCGTCCGCCGTCGCCATTGACAGCGATGTCGCAAAGATCTCGATTGTCGGTGCGGGAATGCTCGGCAGTCCGGGGATTGCTTCGCGCATGTTCGGTGCGCTCTCAAATGCAGACATCAACATTGAGATCATCAGCACTTCAGAGATCAGCATCTCCTGCCTCATCAAAGGCGGCAGCGTCAAGGATGCTGTCAACCGCATCCACAACGAATTCTTCCCCATCGAGTCATAAGAATACTTGTATACACCCACCTATAGAGTGGACACAGACGATACAACGCGCTATCATCATAGTGCATTTTAGGGAAAGCACGGATCATTGAAGCTCTGTCGCTCCGCCGGAGGGTTTCACTTGATCCGTGCTTTCAAAACGAAAAGGAGAGCGTATACACATGGCTATTCAGATGGCGGCATCACACGCGGCATCAAGGAAACTGAAGGACGCAATTTTCGGTGCTGCTGCGGCATGCCGCGCCGCAATCGCCGAACACGGCGAGGAACGTGTTGTGAACGCAACCATTGGGGCGGTGATGGACGACGCCGGAAAACTTGCCCATCTCCCCACAGTCGAGCGCGTCTTCCGCTCCCTGCCCGTTGAGGATTATATTGCCTACGCACCGATCTCGGGGCTTCCGGAATATCTGGAGGCGGCAATTGACATTACATTTGCCGGAAACCGTCCCGCAGGATATCTTGGTGCGATTGCAACCGCAGGAGGAACGGGCGCTCTGCGTACTGCTGTCGACAACTATGTGGAAAAGGGCGATCAGGTGCTCACCTCGGATTGGTTCTGGGGGACGTACAATGTCATCTGTCAGGAACTTGGCTCCTCTGTGACAAACTTCCAACTCTTTGATGAGGCGAACAACTTCAACCATACGGCATTTGCTGCATCGGTTGACGCACTCCTCAAGAAGCAGGAAAGTCTTCTCATCATCCTCAATACGCCGGCGCACAATCCGACAGGGTACAGCCTCTCCTCCGAGGACTGGGATCATGTGCTGGACTGCGTGAAGAAACACGCCGCCGCAGGAAAGAAAATCCATCTGCTTGTCGACATCGCCTACATCGACTTTGCGGGAGAAAAGCACGAAGCACGCGCCTTTATGCAGAAGTTTTCCAATCTGCCGGAAAACATCCTGACACTCTTTGCTTTCTCCATGTCCAAGGCATACACGTTCTACGGACAGCGCTGCGGTGCGCTCATTGCGCTCTCCGCGAGCAAGGCAGTCATCGATGAGTTCAACGAAATCAGCAAGTATGCGGCACGCGCGACGTGGTCGAACATCAACCGCGGTGCGATGACGCTGCTGACGCGCATTCAGCAGGATGCAGCAGCATACGCCTCCTACGAAGCAGAGCGCGATGCCCTCTATCGTCTGGTGCAGGATCGCGGTGACATCTTTATGAAAGAGGCTGCGGCGTGCGGTCTCCCTGCCCTCCCCTACAAGGGCGGCTTCTTCCTTGCCATTCCGGCAGCAGATCCGCAGGCGGTCTGCAACCTGCTCCACGAGGATCTCATTTTCGCTGTACCTCTGAAAATGGGCGTACGTATTGCGGCTTGTTCCGTACCAAAGGCAAAAATGTGCGGCATCGCAGAAAAAGTAAAGGCCGCAATGGATAAAATGCCTTGACATTCCAGTCAAAATTTTTTAGAATAGCGACGTGTGATATTTTTTCATGTATCCATTAGCCCCGGAGACATGAGTGGATATTGCATCAACTCATAATCATTGAATGCTCTTACTCTCTAGGGGGGAATTACGTGAAAACCACGGTTATGGCAAAAGCCGCCGATATTGAACGCAAGTGGTATGTTGTAGACGCCGAGAATCAGACGGTCGGTCGTCTTGCGGCAGAGATCGCAAAGGTTCTGCGCGGCAAGAACAAGCCCATCTACACGCCGCATGTTGATACCGGCGATTATGTCATCGTTATCAATGCTGAGAAAGTCAAGTTCACGGGAAAGAAGCTGACGGACAAGACCTACTTCCGTCATTCGGGCTATCAGGGCGGCACGACATTTGTCACTGCCGGCGATATGCTCCGCCGCTTCCCGACCCGTGTCATCGAGCACGCTGTCAAGGGTATGCTGCCGAAGAACAGCCTCGGCGCGCAGATCTTCCGTAAGCTGAATGTTTACGTCGGACCCGAGCATCCCCACGCAGCACAGAAGCCCGAACCGCTGGCGTTTGATATTCGCTGAGTTTCGTAAAAGGAGGAATCTGTTCGATGGCACAAGTCACTTACTACGGCACGGGTCGCCGCAAGACCTCGGTTGCACGCGTTCGCCTCGTTCCGGGCGATGGCAAGGTTACGATCAACGGTCGTGAGATGGCAGAATACTTTGGTCTCAAGACCCTCGAACTGATCGTTCGTCAGCCGCTCAACCTGACGGAGACGGTCGATAAATATGACGTCATTGCCAACGTATCCGGCGGCGGTGCGTCCGGTCAGGCCGGTGCAATTCGTCACGGCATTACGCGCGCACTCATCGAGATGGATGCAGAGCTGCGCCCTGCCCTCAAGAAGGCAGGTTTTGTCACGCGTGACCCGCGTGAGAAGGAACGCCGCAAGTACGGTCTCAAGAAGGCACGTAAGGCATCTCAGTTCTCGAAGCGTTAATTTGCTCCATATTTTACAATATAAAATCCCTTTCTCCTATGAGAAGGGATTTTTTGTTTGACTTTTTTTCGTTTTTAACATATTATATTGATAAAATAACTATGTTTTACGAAAGAGGATGAGTCAATGAAGATCTCCGCAAAGGGTCGCTACGGTATTGCCGCAATGGTGTATCTTGCACGCAACTACGATGCCTCCTCCCCCATCACGATCATCAGCATATCGGAGCATCTCGGCATCTCCAAGATCTACCTTGAGCAGGTCTTTTCCCTGCTCAAGCGCAGCAAGCTCGTCAACTCGATCAAAGGTTCTCAGGGAGGCTATCAGCTCTCACGTCATCCGCGCAAGATCACCGCTTATGACATTCTCTCCTCCATTGAGATTTCGCTG
>CALJPB010000434.1 GCA_937981305.1 uncultured Selenomonas sp. | reverse complement strand
TGCGATTATGCATCCGGCGGACTACTACTGGATTACGAACAAGATCAAACCCGCGAAGTAATAAGGAGGAGAAGCCCGAATGTTAATTGAGGTGCGAGGGCTTAAAATCGCATACGAAGGCACGGAAATGGTGCACGGTGTGGACTTCACCCTCAAGGACGGGGAAGTGCTGACCATTGTCGGCGAAAGCGGCAGCGGAAAGACCACCGTCATTCGGGCGATGCTCGGCTGCCTGCCGCATGTCGGCAGAGTAACAGCGGGCGAGATCCTCTATGACGGGAAGGATATGACAAAGTGCAGCGCTGAGGAGTGGCGTCATGTGAGCGGCAAGACCGCTGCGATGATCTTCCAAGACAGCGGCAGCATGATGGATCCGATTCGTACCATCGGCGAGCAGTTCGTCGAGTATATCCAGACGCATGACACGATGGGGGAGAAGGAAGCTGCAGCGCAGGCACAGGATATGCTTGCACGCATGCATCTGTCTAATCCCGCGAATGTAATGAAGAGCTTTCCGTTTGAACTCTCTGGCGGCATGCGTCAGCGTGTTGGTGTTGCAATGGCGATGTTTTTCAAGCCGGCACTCCTGCTGGCTGACGAACCAACGTCTGCGTTGGACGTGACCACGCAAGCACAGGTCGTCAATGAGATGATGGATATCTGCCAGAAGGATGGCACATCCATTGTCCTTGTGACACACAACCTCGGTGTCGCGGCCTATATGTCGGATCAGATCATGGTCATGCAGAACGGCAATGTCATCGAGCATGGCACTGCCGAAGAAATTATTGAACATGCGCAGAAGGACTACACCAAGGAACTCCTGCGTGCCGTACCACAGATTGGAGGAAAGCGTTATGACACAGTCGGAGCGTGAGATCATCCTGCGCATCGAGCATATCACTAAACGCTTCCCCCTTGAGGGCGGCAAAGTTCTTACGGCATGTGACGATGTGACATTTCCAGTATATCGTGGAGAAATCCTTGGTATTGTCGGTGAAAGCGGCTGTGGAAAAAGTACGCTTGTGCGCACGCTGATGCAGCTTCATGCACCATCTGAGGGTCAAATCTTCTTCAGAGACAAGGAAATTACGGGGTTGAAGGGCGAGGATGCCCGCAATATGCGGCGCAATATCCAGATGGTCTTTCAGGATCCTACAACCTCCTTCAATCCGAAGATGAAGATCAAGGACATCATCTGTGAACCGTTGCGGAACTTCGGACTCCTCAAAGGGAGCGCACATGACAAGGCAGCAGAACTCCTGCGCCTTGTCGACCTGCCCGAGGAATTTGCCGAACGCTATCCCGCAAATATGAGCGGGGGACAGCGTCAGCGCGTAGGAATTGCGCGTGCACTGGCATTGGAGCCGGAGATTCTGGTCTGTGACGAGGCAACAAGTGCGCTCGATGTTTCTGTGCAGGAGACGATTGTTGAACTGCTTGTCCGTATTCAACGAGAACGGAATCTGACAATCCTATTCATCTGTCATGACCTTGCACTCGTGTCGCGTTTATGCACGCGCGTTGTCGTCATGTACTTTGGAAAGGTTGTGGAGGAACTGGATGGACGGGATCTCGCGCATGCGAAGCATCCGTATACGCAGAAGCTCCTGAAGTCCGTGTTTACCCTTCTACCAAAAGGCAAGGCGCCGCGCATTGTCGTTCCCGAAGTCGAAATCCCTGCGTAGCACGAAACGTGACAGATAGATAAATAATCATAGTAAAAGAGCAGCGCACAAACGTTGCTCTTTTACTATGCCTTAGATAAATATTGAATTATAGCCGAAAAGCTTTTCAATTTATATCTTGCTGTCAATCTGAAATAATGATATTATTAGGTTGTAAGTTTTCTTATATACGCCTCCGATATTATATCTTCTTGGGGAGGATCCGGGTTTATGTTTAATTTCAAACAGAAGGATGACGAATTCTTCGACTTGTTCCTTGAGAGTGCAAAATTCTTTCATGAAGGCGCATTGGTACTGGACGATGTTATGAAGGATTACACTGCAGCGGGTACAAAGGTAGAAGAAATTAATCGCATTGAACATGAAGCAGATGCCATCAATGACCGTATCATCGACAAGCTGAATCTTACATTTATCACGCCGATTGACCGCGAAGATATCTATGCCTTGGCAAACAACCTTGACGATGGTGTCGATCTGCTACAGGGAATCTTGCAGCGATACGAGATGTACCGTATGGGTCAGCCTATGACTGGAGCAGTTAATCTGACGAATCTCCTGATCTCTTCAACAGAAGAAGTCGTGCGTGCTGTTTCCTATCTGGAAAACATACGAAAAAATCAAGTACAGATCCTAGATGCCTCCCATAAGATTGAACGCTATGAAAGTGAAGGGGATCTCATCTATCGGAAGGAAGTAGCCTATCTGTTCGATAATGAGAAAGATCCCATTGAGCTTATTCGTTGGAAAGATGTGCTAGAGCAGTTGGAGGATACGCTGGATCATTGTGAACTCATTGCGGATATGCTGCGGGGAGTGGTAATGAAATATGCCTGAATTCCAACTTTTGATCTTCTTGGTCATACTTCTGGCACTTGTATTTGATTTCATCAACGGATTCCACGATACGGCAAATGCGATTGCCACCTCTGTTTCGACCAGAGCAATCCACCCGCAGCATGCAATCATCATGGCTGCCGTTCTCAATTTTTTGGGTGCCATGTACAGCACAGGCGTCGCAAAGACCATTGGAGCCGACATTGTAAAATCGGCCTCTCATGTAGATGAACACATACTGATTGCAGCACTCTTTGGCTCTATTGTGTGGAACATTATTACATGGAAGTTTGGTCTGCCATCCAGCAGTTCCCATGCGCTCATTGGCGGATTGATCGGCGCAGTACTCATGTCAGCCTCTGGAATGGACGGGCTGAACTTTTATGGCATCGGCAAGATTATTCTGTCCCTGATTCTCTCGCCCCTTATCGGTATGGTATTGGGGTGTGTCATCATGCTCCTCTTATTCCGTTTCTTTGGGCGATTTCGTCCCACAGCAATCAACGGAAAATTTAAGAAAATGCAGATCTTAACAGCAGCTACGATGGCATTTTCTCACGGATCAAACGATGCCCAAAAATCCATGGGTATTATGACACTGGCACTTCTTGCAGGTGGATATATCGATGTGTTTGAAGTTCCGACCTATGTCAAGATACTTGCAGCAACTGCCATGGCTTGCGGAACCGCAGTAGGGGGCTGGCGTATCATCAAGACGATCGGAGGAAAAATATTCAAGCTTCAGCCGATTTCCGGATTTGCGGCAGATCTGAATTCCTCCATCATTATATTTGGCGCGACGCTCTTACATCTTCCCGTAAGCACGACACATGTCGTTTCCGGTTCCATCATGGGCGTAGGGGCAGCAAAACGCATCAATGCAGTTCGCTGGGGTGTTGCCCAGCAGATGGTTGTAGCATGGGTGATGACAATTCCATGTACTGCGGTCATGGGCGCTCTTACATATCAATTCGTAATACTGTTCATTTAAGAAAGCATACAAAAATCCTGCTCTGAAATTGAGCAGGATTTTTATATAGAGACAAGGGAAGGGGATCTTCATGGACAAAAACCTGATAATGATGGCGAAACAGGTACAAAGCAACTATTCCAGCTCGATTGTTGCAGCGAAAATTAACGGTGAAGTGCGTGATATTCAAACTGTTTACGAAGATACTGATCAAATTGATTTTATCGAATTGGACTCACCATTGGGCTGGGTCATCTATCGACGCTCCGTGCTTTTTCTTTTGATTGCGGCGGTAAATAGGCTTGAGAAAAACAGCGATGTAATTGCAAAATTCACGGTAAATAAAGGACTGTATTGCGAAATAAAAATACCGAATCGCACGATTGATCTACAGTTTATAAAAGAAATAGATCGTCAAATGCGAGCTATGATTGCAGCCAATCTCCCCATTGTCAAGCGCAGTATTCCGCGGCAGGACGCAATTGATATTTTCAAAAATCTCGGACGAACAGGAAAGGTAAACCTGATTTCTGCACTCACAAAGCCTATCATCAGTATATATACCTGTGAGGACTATACAGACTATCTATACGGTCCAATGCTCCATGAGGCAAGAGAACTCGGCAGGTTTGAGCTGGACTACGAACCCGACGGGGTGTTGATTCGTACCCCTGACGAAATGACGAATGGACGAGTCAGAAAGCGCACCAATCAGCCAAAATTCGCCTCAATCCTTGCCGAATCAAAGGCATGGGCGGATATTCTGGACTGCCGCTTTATCTCTGATCTGAATCGAATTAACAAGGAAAATACGATAGGGGACCTCATCCGTGTTTCAGAAGCGCTGCAAGAAAAACGCATCGCACAGATTTCAGATCATATTTTCTCTCATCGTGAGAATATCCGTCTGATCCTGATTGCGGGACCGTCATCATCCGGAAAGACCTCATTTGCACAGAGACTACGGGTTCAGCTTCGTGTCAACGGACTTCGCCCAATTATGATTTCTTTGGATGACTATTTCCTCAACCGCGAGGATACGCCGCTGAACGAGAAGGGACAGTATGATTACGAATCCCTTGATGCACTCGACACAAAACTCTTCAATCAGAACATGATCGACCTCCTTGAGGGGAAAGCGGTTCAAATTCCACGTTATAATTTCATAACAGGGAAAAGGGAATGGAAAAAGGAGGCTATTCTGTCCATTCACAGCGATCAACTCATCATTATTGAAGGAATTCATGGGCTGAACGAGTATCTGACAAAGGATATCCCACGTATCAATAAATATAAAATTTATATCAGCGCGTTGACACAGCTGAATATCGACGCACATAACAGGATTCCAACGACAGAAGTGCGTTTTCTGCGCCGTCTGGTACGTGACTATCAATTTCGTGGGGCAAAGGCACTCAAGAGTATTCGCCAATGGCCGGATGTCAGAGCAGGAGAGGAGAAGTACATCTTTCCGTTTCAGGAGGAAGCAGATACCCTCTTCAATTCTGCTTTGATTTACGAAATAGGTGTCTTGAAAAAATATGCGGTACCACTCTTGGAAGAGATTCGGTGTGGAGAAGAAGGGTATACAGAAGCTCGTCTGCTTCTGCGCTTTCTTCAATATGTCGATGAAATTTCTGCTGTTGATGAAATTCCCAATAACTCCATTCTCAGAGAATTTATTGGAAAATCTGTGTTCTTTTCATGAAAAAGAGGCTGCTGCACGAAACAAACGTGCAGCAGCCTCAATTTTGTGCAACAAAACCAGAAGAGCTATTGCACGATTGAAGATCGCCAGATTACCGTGTC
>CALJPB010000433.1 GCA_937981305.1 uncultured Selenomonas sp. | reverse complement strand
TCGTCAGGGTCGCCCGTGTTCTCCTCGAGGCGCCGCGGATCATCACGGTCGGTTCGGGCTCGTCCGGTCTGGCGGCGGCAAAGTTCGCGCACTCGCTGTGCTGTGCGGATAATCCGGCGAAGTTCATGCCTCCGTCGGAAGCGGTCCACGGCGGACTGGGAGCCGTCCACGCCGGTGATGCCGTTGTCATGGTGACCCGGGGCGGGGGGACGGAGGAACTCGTGCCGATCATGCACGTCGTCAATGCCCGAGGGGCGACGCTCATCGGGCTGACCGAGAACCTCGACTCGGAGCTGGCGGCGTGCTCAGACATACTCCTCCCGCTCTACATCACGAGGGAGTCCGATCCGCTCGGCACCATGGCGACGACATCGAACACAGTGGTCGGGGTGCTCTTCGACGCTGTCCTCGCGGCGATGATCGCGATATCGGGCTTCACCTCGGCGGAATTCGGCCTCATTCATCCCGGTGGTGCAGTGGGAACGCGTCTCGCGAAGGAGGTGGGACGATGAAGGACGCCATCCCCGCCGATCGGCCCCTGTTCGAGATCGGTCCGAAGGCGTACCTCTACGGGGCGGACGTCGTCGCCCTCGCCCGTGCGGCGGATCGGGCGTCGGAGGAACACGACGTGACCGTGGTGTTCACTTCGCCGATCCTGGAGGCGCGCGCGGTCGTCGATAGCGTCGAGCACATCCTCGTCTGCGTCCCTCACCTCGATCCCATTCGTCCCGGTCGAGGAATCACGGACATCCTTCCGGAGGCCCTCGTCGAGGCGGGGGTGCGCATGGTGATGCTCAACCACGCGGAGCATCCGATCACGTTCACCGTGCTCGAAAAAACGATGCAGCGTGCCGCGGAAGTCGGGCTCGCGACCGCCGTGTGCGCGAGTTCTCTCGCCGAGGTCCGTGCGGTGGCCTCCCTCGGTCCCGACCTTCTCGTCGCAGAACCGACGGAACTCATCGGGACTGGCAAGCCGTCGGGGTTCGACTACGTCGAGGCATCGAATCGTGCGGTGCGCGAGATCAATCCGGGTGTGCGCGTCCTTCAGGGGGCGGGGATCTCGACACCTGCGGACGTCGAGGCCGTCATCCGCAACGGGGCGAACGCGACGGGATCGTCGAGTGCGATCCCCTCCGGTACGGTGAGGTCGATCTCGATCTCCGGCTCGTCCCCGTCAAGGGCATCGACGGGTTCCGGCACGTCGTCATCCGCAGCCGCGTCGACTGCCGTGTCGTCGACGATCTCAACCCCCTCGTCGCCGAACCGTCGGTAGAGTATCGTCATTTCGTCGGGGGTCATCGTTCGCGCATCAAGCGCTTCCATCAGTTCTGTACACGTCAGTGTGCCGCCGTTTGCTTTTCCTTTTGCCACAAGTTGATTCAATGTTTCCGTTTCGCGTAGTTCATTCCGTTCGATTCGTACTGCTGCTGCCGGCATCTTGCCCCCTCCTTTCGATTCGTTGTCCAATTCCATGAAACAATTCCTGTGTATCTGATCGGTGGAATGCCTCCCTCACAAAAGTTTATTCGTGCAGTTTTTCACGGGCGATCTCGTCCTGGATTCTCTTTACTTCGTTTAATTCGTCAATGTATGCCGCTTTTCCTGCTTGCATCATCTCCTCGGCGTGTCGCGTATGTCGGGCAAGCTCAGTGGTCAGATATGCCCGTCGGAGCGTTCCGAGTGCCTCCCGATAGGAGGCGGATGTCCGCCCCTCCCCGGCGATGGCGCGGGTGAGCTCCTCCCCTGCCGCTGTAGGCTGCGCGGCGATAAAGGCGGCATCAAACACACCGCCCGCTTCCCTGTGCAGCGCCATGGCACGGAGGATTTCTCCCGTGCCCGCATCGGGAAAATCGGCAGGCGGAACCAAAGATAAAATTTCGGTGAGAAGAGAAGGATCGCGCCAAACCGCCGCAATCAGTTCGCGCCCCGCCGACCGCAGCGCATCATCCGTCCGGTGTACAGGGATGCGCTGCGCGGTGCTCTGCTGCGACGGCTCTGCGCCGCCGCGCCGCACATAGGCACGCAGCGCATCTGTCACCACGCCCTCGTCGAGGAAGAGTTCCGCCGCTGTCTGGCGCACATAGGCGGCACGGGTGACGGCGTCCAGCTCTGCGAGCACGGGCAGCATCGCGCGGAGTGCGCTGCGCTGCCCCTCCACACCGTCCGTCATGTGTGTGCGGATGTGCCGCAACCGAAAGGCGGGGGCGGGGACAGCCTCTCCCACGAGCGCACGGAACGCCTCCGCGCCGTGCGTGCGAACGTATTCGTCGGGATCCTTGCCGTCCGGCAGAAGGAGGACGCGCACCTCGCCGGCTCGTCCGCGCACCGCCGAGAGGGCACGCAGGGTCGCCTCCTGCCCCGCCGCATCACTGTCGTAGCAGAACACGATGCGCGGCGCACGGCGCAGGAGGAGAGCCGCGTGTTCCTCTGTAAACGAGGTGCCGAGGGTCGCGACGACATTCAAAACGCCCGCTTCCCATGCGGCAATCGCATCCATATACCCCTCGACGACGATCGCCGCGCCCTCGCTCGCAATCGCACGGTGCGCGCGGTCCAGTCCGAAGAGGAGCTTGCGCTTGTTAAAGACAGGGGTCTCCGCCGTGTTCAGGTATTTCGGCTGTGCGTCCCCGAGCGCACGCCCGCCGAACGCGACGATGCGCCCGCGCTCGTCCGCAATCGGGATCATAACGCGCCCCCGAAAGCGGTCGTAGACCCCGTCGCCGCGCTCGCGTTTCACGGCAAGCCCCGCCGTCACGAGGAGGTGTTCGGCGATGCCGCGCTTTTGGAACGCATCGGAGAGCTTTGACCACGCATCGGGCGCAAATCCGATGCCGTAGCGTTCAATCGCCGCCTCCGTAACGCCGCGCCCCGCAAGATACGCACGTCCCGCCTCCCCGTAGCGCGTCATGGTGAGGCAGTTGTGAAAGAAGTCGCGTGCGAGCGCGTTGACCTTTCTGAGGTCATCCAGCTCCCGCAGACGCGCCTCGGCGTGCGGGTCGCGTTTCTGCGCGGGCTTTTCGATACCGAGCTGCTCCGCCTGCCGCAGGATCGCCTCAAACGGCGTGATGTGCTCGATGAGCGAGATGAATTTGAACGCGTCGCCGCCCGCGTGGCAGCCGAAGCAGTAGAAGAAGCCGTCGGCGGGCACGACGGAGAACGACGCAGTCTTTTCGTTGTGGAAGGGGCAGCAGCCCCAATAGCGGTTGCCCTTGCGCTTCAGCGGGACATAGCCCTGCACGACGGCAAGGATGT
>CALJPB010000432.1 GCA_937981305.1 uncultured Selenomonas sp. | reverse complement strand
TGTCAATCTCACGGCACAGGCACGCGATCTTTATGAGAAAATTACGGAGATGACCGCGGTCGCGGAACGGGAAATCCATGTCGTTCACCTCAGTACGAAGATGTGTCCCGCTCATCGCAAGGAAGTTCTGCGTGTCGTGCGCGAGGAGCGCAGGGCTCATAGGGATGGCTCGGAGGAGCGTCTGATCTGTATCAGCACGCAACTGATCGAGGCGGGGGGCGATGTATCCTTTCCCGTGGTCTATCGCGCGCTCGCGGGTTTTTCCTCGATCGCACAGGCGGCGGGGCGCTGCAATCGGCACGGGGAAATGGAGCGTGGACTCGTCCGCCTCTTTGCACTCGAACATGAAAATCTCAGCCGCCTCCCAGACATTGCGGAGGGCAGGAAGATTGCACGTGACATGCTTGATCGGACGGCGGCAGATGAGATTCTCAGCCCCGCCGCAATGGAAGATTATTTTCGCAGATTTTACAAGGGGCGGAGTGCGCGGGATATGCGCTATCCGATGAAGAGTACGAATACTTTGTTCGACCTGCTCTCTTGCAATGAGGCGGGCTTGCAGGAGGCGGCGGAAAAGGGCGCGGAGCCTGATCTCTGGTTTACCCAGGCGTTTCGCGATGCGGGGAATGCCTTTGCCGTCATTGACGCGCATACGGAAGCCGTCCTTGTGCCCTATGCGGACGGGAAAGATATGATTGTCGCGCTCGATGGCAGGGCTTTCGACAGGAAATCTGTCAGCAGGCAGATGAAAGCGGCGCAGCAGTATATGGTCAATATCCTCTCGTATGAGCTGAAAAAACTCGCAGGGCTTGGTGCAGTCTGGCGGACGGAGAGCGGGGTGATGGCACTGCGCGAGGAATACTACAATGATGCGTTCGGTGTGCAGACGGAAGAACAGAGCAATACATATTGTATGATTTAAGGAGGTGAACATATGAGGAATTCGATTGAGTTTCAGGTCTATGGGAGGATGGCTCTCTTTACCGATCCAATCACAAAGATTGGCGGTGAGCGTTCTTCCTACTCCGTGCCGACGTATCAGGCACTAAAGGGAATTACCGAAAGCGTGTACTGGAAACCTACGTTCTATTGGGTGATCGACG
>CALJPB010000431.1 GCA_937981305.1 uncultured Selenomonas sp. | reverse complement strand
ATGATGTCGATGTCGCGCAGCGGATCAACTGCACCCTCCACGTGGGTGATGTCCGAGCTCTCGAAGCAGCGGACAACATGCGCCACGGCATCCACCTGACGGATATGTTCAAGGAACTTATTGCCAAGCCCCTCGCCCTTCGATGCGCCCTTTACGAGTCCCGCAATATCGACGAAGCGAACGCTCGCAGGTGTCGTCTTCTTGGAGTGATAGAGATCGGTCAGCACCTTGAGGCGCGCATCCGGCACCGCCACCACACCCACATTTGGCTCAATCGTGCAGAACGGATAGTTCGCCGCCTCTGCACCTGCCTTCGTAATCGCATTAAAAAGCGTGCTCTTGCCCACGTTCGGCAGTCCAACGATTCCGACCTCAAGATTACTCACAATAATTCCCTCTTTCACGGATCAATATATTCTTTCAATTTATAGATACACTCGTTATGTTATAGCAAAAAAAACGGTGAAGGTCAATCATTGAGCACCGTACGCCGCAAATGCATATATCTTTTCTTATGAGCATACTTGCAAATGTCACAAATGATACTTCCCTTTTTGAAATCTTGTGTTATAATTTGAAGCAATCAGGGGCATTCCCCTTCACTGTCAATTATCTTCATCATATAGGAGGTCTATCATGGCAATCACAAAAGATATGAGCATCGTCGAGATCGTTCAGACGTACCCTGACACCGTCGAGGTTCTGATGAATGCGGGCATGGGCTGCCTCGGCTGCGCGGCTTCGCATTTCGAGAACATTGAGCAGGGTGCAATGGCACACGGCATCGACATCGACGCGCTCATCGCCGAGTTGAACGCAACAATCGGCGAGAAATCTGCGGCGCAGTAAAAAATATACCGACAAAAGAACCCCATTCGTGGATAATCTCCACGAATGGGGTTCTTTTGTGTCATATATGGCGCACCACTGTAAATCGAGCAAGTGCAATCGGCTCCTTTGGCTGAATTCGTGCCTTCTCACGCGCAATGGCGATCTGCTGCTCTGCCGTATCAATGCCCGCAAGGTCGGGCAAAAGAAGCCCCCGTCGCTGATCCGTCAGGCTCTTGACAATCACGCCATAAATCTTCGGATCGAGTTGTGCCGCCGATTCAATCGGCTCCGGCACACTCAGCACATCCACGGAGTAGACGAGGCGGTTCAGCTCCCCTTCCTCAATCGGTTCAAAACGTCCGTCATGTGCTGCGGCGGATACAGCGTTATAGAGAATCTCCTCGGCAAGACTCTGCTGCACAGGTACAAACGTCCCGATGCAGCCGCGCAGCTTGCCGTATTTCTTGATGGATACAAATGCACCCGCACGGCTCTCCGTCAGTTCCTGCGGCAGTTCTGCGGGAAGCGGCAGATAAGAATGTGTCCGCACAAAATGCTCGACACTCATGCGAGCAAGCCGCACATAATTATCCTCCGCCGCACGCAGTTCGGCAATCGCCCGATCTTCCGCACGCACGAGTTGCGCCGCGAAGTCATTCGCTTCGTTCCGACCTGTCACAGTGAACGAGGCAACGGCATACCCCACACCAAATGGTTTATCGTAGCTGTGCAGAACTGCATCCATCGCCGCACGGTCGAGCGCACCCGCGAGCACCCACAGCCCATTCAATCCGCAGTGACCCGCCGCCTCGGCAAAGCTGCCCGGAATCTGCAAGAGCGAGACGAAATCCCCTGTTTTCATGAATGCCGTGCAGAGTGCGTCAAACTCCGCGCCCTCGGGCGCAAAGCCGTTTGCACCGCCCTCCATCAGACGGTGTGAGAGGTCGCCGCTCGCAATGCAGACCGTACGCCGACCAAGCCGCTCTGCCGTCGCCGCAATCAACTGCCCAAGCAGGGCATGTGTATGCGCGGGCAGCCCCGCGATACCGATGCGGACAAATTTGGTCAGCGCATCTCCCAGATATTCACTCAAAAAGAAGAGTGGTATCATCGTCCCGTGATCAAGCGACGGATATTTCTCCCCGAGTGTTCCCGCAGGGAGCTCCTTCTCCCCCGCGAAAGCAGAGAGGACGCGCACAAAATCCTCGTCATACGGAATGCCAACGGAGATCTCGGGATGCCCGAATGCGGCAAAGTTTCCCTCCGCTCCCGCGCCCGGTGAGATGTGAAAGAAATCATCGTATGCCGTCGCGTGCGGACTGATGATGACGACGGTATCGGGACGCAGCTCCGCCGCCGCGTGCATAACCTCATGATATGCTCGAACAGTCGCAGAGATCTCCTGCTCCCTCCCCGCGCCAATCGCAGGGATGATGAGCGGTGGATGCGGTACGGCGTAGGCGGCAAGGATGGACATTACGATCACTCCCCATAGAAAAAAAGCCGACTGCAAAACAGTCGGAGTTACGGAAACACTGATAAATTCAGCGATTCACATATATGTGCCAAAAAGGCAAAACATATCTATATGGTGCGGATGAAGGGGGTCGAACCCATACGCCTTGCGGCACTGGATCCTAAGTCCAGCGCGTCTGCCAGTTCCGCCACATCCGCATGTGATTACTCAGCAAGCGTATTCTATCACGACCGCGCGAGGCTGTCAATCCGTGCATTCGCCCACGAGCACACCGCCGCTCGCATCCCCTTCACATCCAGAATCCCGTACGCAAATCCGCGCCGCACAAGCTCCGTCGGCAGGAACTCATCGTATTTGTCAAAAATCGGGATCTCATCGGGATAGAGGAGTTCCATCGGCTCGATGTTTCCCGCCGCCTCCTCCGCAAGTATATGAAAGAACTCCGTCGGGGTCACCTTCATCGTAAACTGCATGAAGTACGGACGCATGGACTCAAATCCGCGCAGTCCGAGCCGCGCACCGCAGCGGATGCGCAGGAATCGCTCAAGTGCAAGGAAGGCATAGCTGCCGAGCCACGGCAGAAGCGCGTACATCTCACCGCCAAGCGGGATGAGCACATCCTCCGCCGCACGCGAGTGCCGTGCCGTCTCACGCGCCTGTGTGAGGCGTGCGACCGCATTTTTTAGCAGATAGGGCGGAATCAGCTCCTCGCGCAAGACCTGACGCATCCGCTCAAGGATGCGCGCGTGGATATCGCCGGGACACTCGCCAAAGTAGGCGGGCACATTCCCCTTCACCATCTCGCAGTATACGAGGTGACGCTTGCGGTCAACCTCGAGCACCCGCCAGACGTGCCCTGCGATCGCAATCTTCTCCCCGACGGGCGGCGGCGTGACAATCGTGCCGATCTCCTGCGACTCGCAGCGGACGGTGTACTCCTCGTTCTCTTGAAAGACGCCGTAGAAACGGAAGGACTGCACAACGCGCTCCCCCGAAAGTCCCACGATCAGACCACCGCGCTCCGTCTGCTGCAGATGTTCCTGCGCGATCAGATGGCGCAGGAGCGTACGGTAATCCTCCTGTGTGATGCGGTGGAAGACGTGCAGGGAGAGCACACGATCTGCGAGCGCACGCGGCGAGAGTTCCCCACAGGATGCCGCGACGCTCATTGTCTGATGATAGAGCAGGCTGAACGGCAGACGGTCAAGACGCGGCGGCTCAACCCAACGCTCCTCAAGGTAAAGCTGAATGAGGGCAATTCCCTGCAGCAGTTTCCACGGAATCGTTGCGGGCAGCAGGGCACGCGCCTCGGGTGCGTCCTCGCGCACGACGAAGTGCATCTCCTGCGGCTGACCGCGCCGCCCCGTCCGCCCCATGCGCTGGAGGAAGGACGAGACCGTCCACGGTGCGTCAATCTGAAAGGCACGCTCGAGCCGTCCGATATCAATGCCGAGTTCGAGCGTCGCCGTCGTGCACGTTGTAAAGAGGCTGTCCTCATCCTTCATCCGCGCCTCTGCCGTCTCACGGAATGCGGCGGAGAGATTCCCGTGATGAATGAGGAAACGATCCGGCTCATGCTGCTTCTCGCAGTAGGCGCGCAGCGTCGTCGTCACCGCCTCGCACTCCTCGCGCGAGTTGACAAAGATGAGACATTT
This sequence comes from uncultured Selenomonas sp., assembly GCA_937981305.1. Taxonomy (GTDB): domain Bacteria; phylum Bacillota; class Negativicutes; order Selenomonadales; family Selenomonadaceae; genus Centipeda. The sequence goes on along the minus strand of CALJPB010000431.1, from coordinate 3,382 downwards.
CTTCCCGCGTGTATGTGCAAAGATATAGCCAAGCCCGGGATCGGCAGCCTCGGGCGGGGTGTCGGTCGGTGCGCCGAGAACATCCGACACGACAATGTCGTCGCGTCCCTCCCCCGCCTGCGTGTCGCGCACATAGAAATGCTCAAGGGAGAGCCTCCACTTGCTCCCCTTTGCCTCGATCTGCGGCACAAGGGTCTCCCGTCCCGTCCCTGCCGCGAGAAAATCCCCCGCACGCTTGGCATCGCCAATGGTCGCCGACAGCCCGATGCGGCGCGGATGCACGTCCGCAATGCGGGAAAGCCGCTCGATGAGACAGAGCGTCTGCCCGCCGCGATCACCGCGCAGGAGGGAGTGCAGCTCGTCGATGACAACGAAGCGCAGATCGCCGAAGAGCTTCGGGATCGCCGCATGGCGATGCAGAAGCAATGCCTCAAGCGACTCCGGCGTGATTTGCAGGATGCCAGACGGGCGTTTCATCAGGCGTGCCTTATGCGTCTGCCCCACATCCCCGTGCCAGTGCCAGACGGGGATGTCCGCCCTGTGACACAGCTCCGTCAGACGCTCGAACTGGTCGTTAATCAGTGCCTTGAGCGGCCCGATATAGATACATCCAACCGATGTGGGAGGATTCTCGTGAAAGAGCGTAATGATCGGGAAAAACGCAGCCTCCGTCTTGCCCGCTGCTGTGGATGCTGTCAGGAGCACATGATCGTCCGTCCCAAAGATTGCCTCCGCTGCCGCGATCTGGATGCCGCGCAGACTCTGCCATTCCTGCGCGTAGATATAGTCGCGCACGAAGGACGCATAGCGGTCAAATACGTTCATAGCTCGAACTCCGCGAACTGTGCGCTGATCTCCGCCCCCTCCACCTCATTCTGTGCGTAGGAAAACTCCTCCGAACCGAGCAAATCGGCGATTTTCAATGTCGGATTTTGATAGATAATGTCGAGCACCTGAATGAAGTCACGGATGACCTCACGCGGCGTGATATGCGTGTCCGCACCGATCCGTCCGAACTCAATGCGGATGAAGTCCGCGAGATCATCCTGCGTGACAATCTGTGCATATCCATAGAGCTCCGCATGGATGGCGGCGAGCTTTTCGATGAGCACCAGCATCTCCTCATTCGTGAGCGGCGTGAGCCGTATCACGGGCGAGAGCAGGTCACGGTGCTCCCCTGCAAAGCGTCCCTCGGCGAGCCGTGAGCGCAGAGCCTCATAGCTGTAGACCCCGCGCCGCGTATCCTCCATGCACGCGGGCGTGCCGCAGAAAATCATACCGAGATGCTGCGCGCGCCCCTGCATCGCATCGTTATACATCGTGAGGATCTTCTCGTAGTTGTACTGGCGCGTGACCGCGTGCGGGATCTTGTAGATGTTCACGAGCTCGTCGATGAGGATGAGCATCCCTGCATAGCCTGCCTGCCGCAGGAATGCGGCAAAGAGTTTCAGATACTCGTACCAGTCGTCGTCCGTGATGATGATGTTCACACCGAGATCGTGCCGCGCCTCGGTCTTTGTCGTATACTCCCCGCGAAACCAGCGTGCAACCTGCGCCCGCTTCTCATCATCGCCGTCCCGATAGGCATGATAGTAGAGCGTCAGAAGCCGCGTAAAGTCAAATCCATGCACGAGATCGTTCAGCCCGTAGATGATGGAGGCAATGCGCCGGTCAACAGCAGCGGGAAAATCGGGGTGCTCGGGAGCGATACCGTCCTCCGTCACGATTTCCTGCTGTACGCGGCTGATCCAACGGTCAAGGATGAGCGTGAGTGCCCCGCCCTCGGGCGTTGTCTTTGTCGCCATATTGCGGATGAGCTCACGGTACGTCGCGAGCCCCTGCCCGCGCGTCCCCTGCAGGCGTCGCTCGGGCGAGAGGTCGGCATCCACCACGACGAAATTCTTTGCCATCACATAGCTGCGGATCGTCTGCAAAAGGAAGCTCTTTCCGCTGCCGTAGCGTCCAACGATAAAGCGGAACGAAGCCCCGCCGCCCTCAATCATCTCCACATCGGAGAGCAGTGCCTCGATCTCGCTGCGCCGTCCGACGGTGATGTACGGAAGGCCGATGCGCGGCACAACGCCGCCCTTGAGCGCATTCACGAGCGTCTGGGCAATGCGGCGCGGGATTTTCTTCGGTTCATTCGCAGCCATGCAGATACCTTTCTATCAGTTCGTCCTGATAATCGGGAACAACGGCGGGCGGATCGCCCTCGATCACCGTGTCCGCAAAATCATCGTACAGTTTTTCGTTGATGCCGTCGACGAGGACGGAGAGCATCCTCCCCTCCGTGCGCACCCACGCGAGATCACCGTCACCGAGGAGTGTGCGGAGCAGCCGAAGCTCCGACGCATCCAGACCATTGATAGCCCCTGCCCCCTCTGTCATCACAGGATCGACGGGCAGCGTATCCTCAGAGGATGACGGAAGAACGACAGGCGAAGGCTCACAAACGGACATCATCGGAGGTTCCTCATCCTCCTCCACGATCAGCCGCTCCTGCGTCACATCGGCATCCGCACGAATGCGTGCCAGCTGCGAAAAGTCGAGCCGGACTCGTCGCGCCTCTGCCGCCCTCTGCTCCGCAAAAAAGGCGGTGATCTCCTCATCAATTATTTTTGCCTGCCATTTTTTCAGCTTTGGCGGCTGGATCGCTGTGATTCCAAAATGTGCACGCAGTCCGGCATCCACACCGCGCAAAAACACGCCCAGACGCTGTGCCGCACGCTCGGGACGCTCATACGAGTGCAGCGTCCAGTATCCGCTCACGCATTCATAGCGGCGCAGAGGATGCACCTCATAGACGCGATCCGGTTCCTCCTTGGGCGGCTGAAATACCGCAGAGGAAAAGAGGCGGACGGGCGCAGTCTGCTCCACGGCAATCAAATCGTCAAAGAAATTGATCTGACGATGCTTCTCATAGTACTCCGCAGCGCGATCCAGCACGCGGAGTGCGACTGCATTTACCTCAGCCGTATGAGCACGGTAGAGCTTCGAGCGTTCGAGACGATAGGAGGAGAGCACGCAGACCGCCGTCATGACCTCCTCCGCTGTATGCTCCGTGCGGTGCAGCATCGTCGAGATTGCATCGTCCGTCCGACGGCGCGCCTCCCCCTCCTCGCTCTCCACAAGGAGCGTAGGACTCAGCCCATAGTAGACAATGAACTCTCTCTCCCACTCCGCTATATAGTACCCGATCTGCGGGTCAAGCGCGCGGTACGCTGCGCAGAAATCACGCAGCTTCTCATACCCGTCCTGCGCGTCCGCACAGCCGACGAGGTGCAGCAGCTCATAGACATAGAGCGAGGCGTAGGACATCCCCCGCCTTTCGATCCGCCCGCGCCGCACCGCCGTCCGCCATGTGAAGTAGCCGCGCAGCTCC
>CALJPB010000430.1 GCA_937981305.1 uncultured Selenomonas sp. | reverse complement strand
GACGGGAAGTCCCTGCGCACGATAGGACAGGCTCAGTGTTTCGAGACGCACCAAAAGAGCCCCCACCTCTGTCGCGGGAGCGGTCGGATCCGTTTCCACGGGCTGCGTCCCGGGAGCAAAAACCACATCACCGGAAAGCAGAAAGATGCGCCTTACCTTCGCCGTCTGCGCCAGACGCAGGAGCACATCGAGACGCCGAAGCGCATCTACAGGCTCGCGTTCAAAGCGATAGATGAGGAGATCCAGATTTTGCACGGCAAAGACCGTCTTTGCCTCCTCGTCCACAACATCACAGTCATAGGTATGAATGCCCTGCGGCGGACGCTCCTCCCCTGCCGCCATGCGAAAAACTTCCCACGCCTCCTTGCGGAAGCACGCCGCAAGAAGCTGCTCGAAGTAACGTGGAAGCCCCACAAACATGACTTTTCTCGTCCATGTACTCATATCATCGTCCCAATCCCCATCTGCGCTATCCGTCACAGCAGCTGCTGCACTGACATATTCCACGATGGAAACAGAAAAGAGACGGCTGCCACACGAGGCTGTTCAGCCGCCCTCTCCCATATACTCTCATCAAATATCTTTTAGTATATATTTCTTATTCCCATGTCGCAAGGTTTTTGTGAAAAATCCGTTATAAATGTTATCTTTTAAATATTCATTCCACAAAAAAAGGCTCGAAGCGATATCTTCACTTCGAACCATCAAACATCCTATTTGTCGAGGAACAGCTCCGTCGAGAGATAACGGTCTCCGCCATCGGGCAGGAGTGCGACAATCGTCTTTCCTGCGAACTCCGGACGGCGGGCAAGCTCCACCGCCGCCGCAAGCGCAGCGCCCGAGGAGATGCCGATGAGCGCCCCCTCACGGCGGGCAAACTCCCTGCCATAGGTAAAGGCATCCTCATTCTTCACCTGAATGACCTCATCGTAAACCTTGGTATCGAGGGTTGCAGGAATAAATCCCGCGCCGATGCCCTGGATCTTGTGCGGCCCCGGTTTGCCGCCCGCAAGAACCGGTGAATCCACAGGCTCTACGGCAACAATATGCACGTCTGGATTTTTGCTCTTCAGATAGCGTCCGATGCCTGTGACCGTACCGCCCGTGCCGACACCCGCAACGAAGGCATCCACATTGCCGTCCGTGTCCTCCCAGATCTCAGGACCTGTCGTACGCTCATGCACGGCAGGATTTGCAGGGTTCTCGAACTGCGACAGGATGAACGAGTTCGAAATCTCCTGCTGCAGCTCCTCGGCGCGTGCAATCGCGCCCTTCATCCCCTGCGCACCGTCCGTCAGGACAATCTCCGCACCGTATGCCTTCAAGAGGTTGCGCCGCTCCACGCTCATCGTCTCAGGCATCGTGAGAATCGCGCGATAGCCGCGTGCCGCCGCGACCGAGGCGATTCCGATGCCCGTATTGCCGCTCGTCGGCTCGATCAGCGTCGCGCCCGGTGCGATCTTCCCGTCACGCTCCGCCTGCTCGATCATCCCCGCTGCGATACGATCCTTCACAGACCCCGCAGGGTTGAAATACTCGAGCTTCACCACGAGATTTGCCGGAAGATCGTGTGCCTTTGCAAAGGATCTTGCAGCGAGCAGCGGGGTACGCCCGATGAGTTCCGTCACCGACTGATATACATTCGCCATAGTTCATACTCCTTGGTTTTACGAATAATTGTAGTAAACATATCTAAAAAGTATGTTTATATATTACCTGTTTTGAACGGTTCTGTCAAGAGGCGAAATAAAAAAATCGGGACTGCTGTAGGAAGACCTTTCAGCCTTTGCACAGCAGCCTCGATTCCGATCAACAGCACTCGTTGCCTAGGAGGCGACTCCACTCCCCAGATCCTCTGCATCGAGATCGTCCATGTGCAGGCTTGCAATGCCCTCATGCGCCAAGCGTTTGACCTCCGCCAGGAGATCGCGCATCGCCATTGAGCCGTTGAGCTTGCGCCGTGAGGTCAGAAGGTCAATGAGGAGCGGCAAATTGATCCCTGTCACAATGCCATAGCCCTCATCTGCGGCAACCAATCGGCTTGCCTCGTTGAACGGCGTTCCTCCGAAGAGGTCGCAGAGAAAGAGAAGCCCGTCCGAGCAATCGAGCTGCTCGATCGCCTCTTCATACCGCTGCCGCACAAGGGAGGGATCCTCCCACATTTGGAAGGAAACGGCACAGACATTCTTCTGGATGCCGCAGATCATCTCGGCGGCACG
>CALJPB010000429.1 GCA_937981305.1 uncultured Selenomonas sp. | reverse complement strand
ACCGTCTCTGCCGCCGTCCCCGTAAGCGGTGTCTTCAGATAAACCGCACCGACCATGCCGACCAAAATGGCAGCGGAAAGCGAGATTACGACCCACGCCATTGCAATCCGCGTCGCCTGCGGCAGCTCCTCGGCGTGACGGATCGCCATAAAGCGCACGAGAATATGCGGTTGGCCGAAGTAACCGATGCCCCACGCCATGAGTGAAACAAACTCGATGAACCCCAAGGTAGATCCGTCCACCTTCGTGAACGGTGAGAAAAACGAGGTGTGCTCGGCGTAGATCAGATCCGCCGTCGCCGTAAAGCCACCGAGCATGATCGCCGCGCCCACAGGCACAACCAGAATGGCAAAGAACATCATCACACCCTGAATGAAGTCCGTACGCGACACAGCAAGAAAGCCGCCGACGAGCGTATAGAACACGACCACCGCCGCGCCTGCAAGGAGAGCCGTCAGATACGGCAGCTGAAAAATTGTCTCAAAGAGCCGTCCCGCTGCCACAAATCCCGAGGACGTATAGAGGATAAAAAAGATCAGGATAAAGATGGCGGGAACAATGCGCAGTGCACCGGATTGTGCAAAAAAACGGTTTTCAAAGAAATCCGGCAGCGTCAGTGAATTGTTCGCAAGCTCCGTATAAACGCGAAGGCGCGCAGCGATGAACTGCCAGTTCGCCCATGTACCGAGCGCAAGACCAAGGGCAATCCAACCTGCATTGAGACCCGCAACATAAGCAAATCCCGGCAGCCCCATCAGCATCCAGCCCGACATATCGGATGCCTCGGCGCTCATCGACGTGACCCATGCGCCAAGTTTTCGGTTGCCGAGAAAGTAGTCACTCATATTGCGCGTCCGACGATAGTAATAGACACCGATGCCCATCATTACGAGCATATAGACAAGAAAAATAATACTGATTTCAAGTTGCTGTGCCAAAAGTATATCCCCTCACACAAAATAATATGCCGTACATTATACGGGATTTTTCCCCGAAAAGCAAAAGCATTTCAATGAAAGGGCACACAGTACATGAAAAAAACCCCGCATATGCGGGGCTGCTCTCCTGGAACGTCAGCGTTACTCCTGCAATTCAAACAACGTCTTGTCCACGCCGCAGAGCGGGCAGACAAAGTCCTCCGGCAGATCCTCAAACGCCACGCCGGCTGCGAGATCGTAGTCAGCATCGCCGACCGCCTCATCATAAACCCAGCCACAGACCGTACAAACCCATGTCTTCATGGGAAGCCCTCCTTTAACATAATACACAGCATTGATTTATAATACACAGACGCATTGGGTAGTTTGACTTATTTAAAAGTTACTACTCAATAACGATTATTATATTACAACATTTTTGTTTATTTGACCAGATCTTTTGGAAAAATTTTTATATATTTTTTCCATGTCGATATTCCGTCGGTTTAACCCCCATATGCTTCTGAAAAACCTTACTGAAATACCGCGTGTCCTGATATCCACATGCCGCAGCAACTTCGTAAATCTTTTCATCACTCTCACGCAGCAGCTGTCCCGCACGCCGCAGACGGCAATCCGTCAGATACGCGCTGAACGATGTACCGCAGCGTGCAAAGAGCTTGTGCAGATAGCTGACACTAAGACCCAGCTCATCGGCGACCTCACGCACGGTAATCGGCTCTGCCATATGTTCCTCCATATGGCGTACTGCATGGAGCAGATACCCGCGTACCGGTTCTTCCTCCGGTAATTCGAAGTGAACGCAGTCCGTCTCTGCGGCTCCCCGTTCGTGCAGATGGAACCGGCGCTCCTCAATGTGCTCTGCCGCAAGACGTACAGCGGAGGTGAGCTCCTCATCATCCAGGGGCTTCAGGAGATAGGCACATACACCAAGTGAAATTGCCTGTTGGGCATACTCAAACTCACTGTACCCCGAGAGAATAATGTACTCCGCATCCAA
>CALJPB010000428.1 GCA_937981305.1 uncultured Selenomonas sp. | reverse complement strand
CAGCGCGCCGCCCTCATCGCCCGCATCCGCACGGAGGGCTACGAGAGCGTCGTCGAGGGGATCGCCTACACCTGGTTCAACCGCTTCGCCGCCCTGCGCTTCATGGAGGTCAACGGCTATCTCCCGAGCCGCGTGCGCGTCTTCACCGACGAGCAGGGCGCATTCCGCCCGCAGATCATGGACGAGGCGCTCGATCTCGATCTCGACGGACTCGACCAAAAGAAAATCTATGCCCTCAAGCGTGCCGGCGACGACGAAGGACTCTACAAGTACCTCATCATCCTCCAATGCAACGCCCTCAGCGCCATCCTGCCGCAGATGTTCCAGCGCATCGAGGACGCGACCGAGCTGCTCTTCCCGGAACCCCTCCTGCGCGAGAGCAGCATCGCGTGCGCCCTCGTCACCGAGATCCCCGAGGAGGACTGGCGGGATCAGGTACAGATCATCGGATGGCTCTACCAGTACTACAACAGTGAGCCGAAGGACGCCGTATTCGCCGCACTGAAGAAAAACATCAAAGTCACAAAGGAAACACTGCCCGCCGCGACCCAGCTCTTCACCCCCGACTGGATCGTCCGCTACATGGTCGAGAACAGCCTCGGGCGGCTCCGGCTCGCGGGACATCCGAACGAAGACCTGCGCGCGGGCTGGCGCTACTACATGGCGGAGGCGGAGCAGACCGAGGAGGTCGCGGCGCAGCTCCGCAAAATGCGGGAGGAAGCCGCCGCCCTCAGCCCCGAGGACATCCGCTGCATCGACCCGTGCATGGGGAGCGGGCACATCCTCGCCTATCTCTTTGACGTACTCATGCAGATCTACGCCGCACACGGCTATGCGGCGGTGGACGCCGTGCGCCACATCGTCACGAAGAATCTCTACGGACTCGACATCGACGAGCGCGCCGCGCAGCTCGCCTACTTCACCGTCATGATGAAGGCGCGTGCGTATGACAGGGGCTTCTTTCGGCGCGGCGTGCAGCCGAACGTCCATGCGATCGTCGAGAGCGACGCGGACACGGCATACCTCTACGATGCGGGCGCGGGCATCGCAGAGGAGGAGCACCGCGCCGCGCTCAGTGACCTCGTCGAGACATTCCGCGACGCGCGGGAGTACGGTGCGCTCATCCGACCGCCCGCGCATGACTACGCCGCGCTCGCAAATGTCTGGGAGTGGGCGCAGGTCGCCGCCGCCCCCGATGTGAACATGACGCTATGGAGCAGCGGGACGAACGAGCGCATCCCGCAGCTCATCCGTCAGGCACAGATCCTCTCGCAGCGCTATCACATCGTCGTCACGAACCCGCCCTATATGGGCAGCAAGGGCATGGGGGCAAAACTCTCGGCATTCGTAAAGAAGCACTATCCCGATACAAAGAGCGACCTCTTTGCGGCGTTTATAGAGCGGTGCGGAGACTTCGCGCGGGCAGAGGGCTATCATGCACTCGTCACACAACACGCATGGATGTTCCTCTCAAGCTATGAAAAACTGCGTACAAAACTCCTGCAAAAGGAAATTGTAAACATGGCACATCTCGGTGCACGCGCATTTGAGGAGATCGGCGGCGAGGTCGTGCAGACAACGGCGTTCGTTCTCGGAGAGCGGCACGTCGATGGATTCAAGGGCGTATATGCGCGGCTCGTCGATGCGAATACGCAGGATGCAAAGGAAGAACTCTTTTTGTCCGGGGCGGAGCGTTATACGGCGAATCAGGACAACTTTGCAAAGATTCCAAGCGCGCCGATTGCGTATTGGGTAAGTGAGAAGTTTATTGCGGCATATCAGGAAGGCTGTGCGTTGGGGACTTTTGCCGAACCAAAGGCAGGGATGTCCACGGGGAACAATGAAATCTTTGAACGGTACTGGCATGAGGTGTCATTTCCTCGGATCGGATTCCACTATCGTGACACAGCGGAAACAACGGACAAACGCTATCAATGGATTCCGTGCAACAGCGGCGGCGAATATCGAAAATGGTCGTTCAATAACGAAGTGATTGTGAATTGGTACAACGATGGCGAGGCGATACGGAACTATAGAAATGCAAGCGGTAAGATCGCCTCGGCGGTGCGAAACACACCATACTATTTCAAGGAAGGATTGACGTGGAATAAGCTCAGCTCGAGCAGATTTGCG
>CALJPB010000427.1 GCA_937981305.1 uncultured Selenomonas sp. | reverse complement strand
GTTGGGCATACTCAAACTCACTGTACCCCGAGAGAATAATGTACTCCGCATCCAACTCCTCCCGCAAGCGGGCAATGACATCCAGCCCCGAAAGCCCAGGCATCTTAATATCCACAATAAGCACGTCGGGGCGATATTTGCGCGCCAGAAGAATCCCTTCCATGCCACTCCCTGCCGCACCGACCACTTCGGCATCAAAATTTTCCCATGGTGTCAGGCGCATAATGCCCTGCCGCTGCATGGGTTCATCATCAATAATCAACACTTTAATCATAACGAGGAGCCTCCTCCCGCTGCTTGAGTGTCAGAATTACCTCCGTTCCCTTCCCCTCGCTGCTGTGCAGCGTAATCCCACAGCCCTCATCCCCATTGAGAACCGCACGAATATGGACGTTATAGAGTCCGAAATGGTTGTCGTCACGCCGTACAAGAACTTCCTGCCGGCGTTCCTGCGACATCCCCTGACCATTGTCCTTCACGCAAAAGACAAGGTATCCGTTCTCACGCCGTCCCGTGATTGCGATGCGGCCGCCGCTTTCTGTCATCTCGATGCCGTGTTGGATCGCGTTCTCGACGAGCGGCTGCAGAATCAGCTTCGGAACATAACAGCCGTACGCACCGGCCTCCACGCGTATCGTGACTTTTAGGCGCCCCTCGAAGCGCCGCTGCTGAATCTTCAAATAGGTACGAAGGAAACTCAGCTCCTCTGCCACCGTCACGAATTCTTTCATATTCACGGAGGCACGCAGCAGCTTCCCGAGCTGCACAGCGGTATCTGCCGCACCCTCACTGTCTCCGAGCTTTGCGCTCCACTTGATGAGATTCAGCGTATTGTACATGAAATGGGGCTTTATCATCTCTGTCAGAGACTTTACCTGTGCCACGCGCAGCCGCCGCTCGCGCTCCCTGTTCTCCGCAAGCAGCGTGCGAATGTGTTCGACCAGACTGTTGAACGTGAGTGCAAGCTCCCCAATCTCATCGCTGCGCCGAACGTTCACCTGCACAGAAAAATCATCACAGCTGCGCACACGGCGCATCGCCGTTGCGAGTGTATGCAGAGGCCGCCAGAGGTGTCGGCTCAGACGATAGGCGAGATACGCCGTCATGCAGAGAGCTACTGCATCCACCATGACGACGAGACGAAAAAGATAATCCAACGGTGTCGAGTCCAGACGTTGACGCAAATGGACGGCAAAACCAGTCATCGGAGAGGAATATGAATAATCACGGAAAACAGATTCCGTCGTCTCCGCCTCCTCAGCGGACGCAAAGACCGAGGAAAACCCCTCACGATGATGATCGAGCATATCCATCATGACATAGTGATAGCGATCCGTCAGGATGATCTGTCCCTCATTCCCGTCCTGCACACGCTGGATGAGCGGGACAAGAGCCTCACGCCGCACATCAATGACAACAAAACCGAGCAGTTCATCCTCCTGTCGAATCGCGTGCGCCATCGAAAAGACCGTTTCCCGTCGATCAGCTTCATAGCGGTCTGCCGAGGAGAGCACCCAGTCCTGACTCTGAACCGCCTGTCCAAGAAGCCCCCAATGCAGATATTCCGGCAGGCGATAGTCTCGCGGCAAATCATCCGTTGCAATCACCTGATCACCATCTGCCGAAAGCAGGTAGATCGCCGTCTCACCGGAACGGCCTGCGAGAATCGCATAGAGATCCCCATAGATATGTTCCACGTTCGAACGTTGACCGCCCAGGAATGCAATGGTCTCCTCCCGCACGAGGAGCGGACTCACCAAACGCTGATAGTTGCCAACAAGATTGTCGATCTCACGTGAGATGCGCTGTACTTCGGCACGACCATCTTTTGCCTGTGTGTTCTCATAGACACGATCCGCCGCATAGAGAATCATCACAGAGGCAAGGAAAAGAGGAAACAGCCCCCCCACGAGGAGATAGGCAAGCAGACGTTTTTGATAACTGATCCGATCCCATGTCATGCAGCGTTCATCTCCTCTCCTGCCGTATACTGCACAGCGGAAAAACGAGGAAAACAATTTCATTCCTTAATGTTCAGACTATAAAGAAAGAATACGGATAAAATTCGTTTCTGTCAAGCAAAATTATCAGTAAAAATATAAATTTATGTATAAATTATATATAAACAAAGGAAAAACCGCCACACAAAGTGACGGTCTTGGAAGGGGAAAATATGGGAATGGGGGGATGGGGGGAAATGGGGATTTATTTGATAACCGCTGCGCGCCATTTGCTTAGGAACTCGTCCCGAAAGGAGACGGCGCGCTGCGTATCAAACCAAATGTAACGAATCTCCGAAAGAGGACGAAGATTCGGGGGTGCCGAAACGTCGGCACGTGTCGAGCGTCTCTCATAATCACCGAGGTGTTCATGAACTTGACGACTCATCAAAAAATTTAGAAACTTTCTTGCGTTATTCGGATGCGGTGCATTTTTGATGATAGCAACAGCACTTGAAGATACTTCCGTCCCCTCCTCGGGGTAGACAATCTTCACGTGCGCACCGGCTGCGATGTATTTGAGCACCGGCTCTTCGAACGTCGCCGTGACCGCATACGCTCCATCTGAGAGCGCCTTGATCTGCTCCGCCGAACTGCCGAGGATGCGTCCGTCGAGTTGAGCCGCCAACTGACCGATGACGGCAGGATCTCCTCCCAACGCATCCATCATCGTCAGGAGAACGGCGTAGGAAGACGTGGATTTCGTAGGATCTGCAAGAGCAATGCGTCCACGGAACTTCGGATCGAGGAGATCCCGCCAACCATGTGGGGCATCTGCCGCACTCACGAGATCCGTGTTGTAAGCGATGACATAGGGATCCATGACCATATTGTAGAAAGCATTGTTCCTGCGTACATACGTCGGGAGAATCGCAGGTTTTTCCGAGGACTCATAGGATTCAAGATAAGGCTCAAGAGAGACATAAGAATCCT
>CALJPB010000426.1 GCA_937981305.1 uncultured Selenomonas sp. | reverse complement strand
GGACGAAAAAATCTACGCCAATCTGACGGACTTCATTTTATCAGCGATTCCTTAGAAGGGGGATTATGATGAGTAAACAAGGTGGAGGAGCACAGGAGGCCATGCAGAAATTTGGCCGCTTCCTGTCCGGAATGGTGATGCCGAACATCGGCGCATTTATCGCATGGGGCTTTCTGACGGCACTCTTTATCCCGACGGGGTGGATGCCGAACGAATACCTCGCACAGGTCGGCGGTCCGATGAGCAAGTGGCTGATTCCTCTGCTCATCGGCTACAGCGGCGGCGCAGCGATCTACGGACATCGCGGCGGTGTCATGGCGGCGATTGCCACGTCGGGCATCATCGCGGGCTCGGACATCCCGATGTTCCTCGGTGCGATGATTATGGGACCTCTGGGCGGCTATATCATCAAGAAATTTGACGATGCCATCCGCGACAGTATTCCGGGCGGCTTTGAGATGTTGGTCAACAACTTCTCGCTCGGCATTCTCGGCGGCATCCTCGCGATGATTGCCTATGCCGTTGTCGGCCCCGTCGTCGGCGGGGCGAACGACATCCTGCGCAGCGGCGTGGAGGGAATCGTTGCGATGGGGCTTCTGCCGCTCGCGTCCATCATCATCGAGCCGGCGAAGGTGCTCTTCCTCAACAACGCGCTTAACCACGGCGTACTCAGTCCGCTCGGCATTCAGCAGGCGCAGGAGTACGGAAAGTCCATGTTCTTCCTGCTTGAAGCGAATCCGGGTCCCGGTTTCGGCATCCTGCTTGCCTACTGGCTTTTCGGTAAGGGGATGGCAAAGTCGTCCTCGCCCGGCGCGATGATCATTCACGTTCTCGGCGGTATCCACGAAATCTACTTCCCGTACATCCTGATGAAGCCTGTCCTCATCGTTGCAGCGATTGCGGGCGGTATGTCCGGTGTCTTTACGCTCGGTATTCTCGGCGGCGGTCTGATTGCACCGTCCTCCCCGGGCTCGATCTTCGCGATCATCGCTATGACGCCGAATGGCTCGGCACTCTTTGCAAACCTATCGGCGTTCGCCGTTGCGACGGCGGTTTCCTGCGCGGTTGCCTCTGTCTTTATCAAGATGTCGAAGGATGTCGAGGAGGATTCTCTTGCGTCGGCACGCGAGAGCATGGCGGACATGAAGAATCGCGGCAAGGATCTCCCCACAGAGAAGAAGGTTGCGGGTGAGGATCTGAAGGTTATCGTCTACGCCTGCGACGCGGGCATGGGTTCCTCCGCGCTCGGTGCTGCGGCACTCCGCAAAAAGCTCAAGAAGGACGGCTACACAGACATCTCCGTCACGAACTGCGCCATCGGCGCAATTCCCGCTGAGGCACAGCTCGTCATCTCGCATGAAAAGCTCGCGGAACGTGCGCTTGCAGACTCGCCGCAGGCAGAGCACATCTGGGTGCGCGACTTTACGCAGAACAATGTCTATGAGATTGTCACGGCGCGTCTGAAAGAAGCGTCTGTCAAGGCAGGTACACCGGCATCCGATGCGGAAGCCGAGGCGACTGATACCGTCAGCGCGGGCGTTCTGCTCAAGGAGAATGTCAAGGTCGGTCTCCCGAGCGTCAGCCGCGAGGATGCAGTCACGGCAGCGGGCAGGATGCTCGTGGCGAGTGGCTACGTCGACGAGGGCTATGTGCAGGGGATGCTCAACCGCGAGCAGGATCTCTCGACCTACATCGGCAAGGGCATCGCGATTCCGCACGGCGAGAATGCGGTCAAGGACACGATCAAGAAGACGGGCATCGTCGTCTGTCAGTATCCCGATGGTGTCAAGTTCGGCGATGAGACGGCACATCTCGTCATCGGCATTGCGGGTGTCGGCAACGACCACCTTGCCATCCTCGCGAACATTGCGACGATGGTCGGCGACTACACGGATGAGCAGCTCGCAGAACTGTTCAAGACAAAGAGTGCCGAGGAGCTTTACGAGGTCTTTACAAAGGCGGACTGAAGAAAGCTGAAAGGAGATTTCGATGAAACAGGCAATTCATTTCGGCGGCGGCAACATTGGTCGCGGCTTTATCGGGGAACTGCTCGTGCGTTCGGGCTATGAGGTCACATTTGTCGATGTTGCGGAGGCACTCGTTGACGAGATTAACGCACGCCGCTCCTATGACATCGAGGTGGTCGGGAGCGTTCCGAAGACTATTCACGTCGAGCACGTGAGGGCGATCAACAGCAATGTGAACCTCGAAGAGCTGCTGGATGCGTTTGTCACGGCGGACATTGTGACCACCGCCATCGGTCCGAACATCCTGAAGTTCATTGCGCCGAACATCGCAAAGGGGCTTGCGCGCCGCGTTGAGAAGAACGAGGCGCCGCTCAACATCATTGCGTGCGAGAATATGGTGGGTGGCTCGACCGTCCTCAAGAACTTTGTCTATGAACATCTGGATGATGCAGTCAAGGACAAGGTCGCGCACAGCATCGGCTTCCCCGACGCTGCCGTCGACCGCATCGTGCCGATTCAGCACAACGAGGATCCGCTGCTCGTGAAGGTCGAACCGTTCTGCGAATGGGATGTCGACCGCACGGGCGTGGTTGGCGCAGAGCCGCAGATCGAGGGGCTGACGTGGGTGGACAACCTCGAAGCCTACATCGAGCGCAAGCTCTTCTCCGTCAACACGGGACACGCTTCCATTGCTTATATGGCATATCTGAAAGGCATTGAGGACATCGCATCAGCGATGAAGGACGAGGAGATCGTCGCATTCGTCCGCCGCGTCTGGGCGGAGACGAGCGAACTGCTCATCGAGAAGTACGGCTTTGACCGTGAGAAGCACGCGGGATACATCCGTACGGCAGAGGAACGGTTCAAGAATCCGCATCTCTCCGATGCTGTGACGCGCGTCGCACGCGGGCCGAAGCGCAAGCTCGGCGCAAAGGATCGTCTCGTTTCTCCCGCGTCGCAGCTCATGGAGCGCGGCAGAAAGCCCGAGGCGCTGGCAACCGTCATCGCTGCAGCCCTCCATTTCGACTATGCGGACGATCCCGAGGCGGTTGAGGTGCAGAACTATATAAAGGAAAACGGCATTGAAAAGGCGATCACGCACTTCACGGAGATTCCGGCAGCGGCAGAACTTTTCAAACTTATCGTAGAGAAGAATGCAGAGCTGAAGAAGTAAATAGCATCAGTGATACAAAAGAATTGCGGTACAGTTCTGTGCCGCAATTCTTTTTTTCTTGACCGTCGGGAAGGGGAGGGGTATGATGATGGAAATGGAGGGAAGCAAATGAAGTATCGCAAACTTGGAAATCTCACGGTTTCGTCGGTCGGGCTTGGGTGTATGGGGATGAGTCAGAGCTACGGTGCGCCCGCCGACAAGAAGGAGATGCGTGAGCTGATCGCCGCTGCCGTGGATATGGGCATCACTCTCTTTGACACGGCGGAGGTATACGGAACTCCCGATGATCCGCATGACAATGAAAAACTCGTCGGGGCGGCACTTGCGCCCTATCGCGACAAGGTTGTCCTCGCGACGAAGTTCGGCATTCACTTCGACATGAGTCTGCTGAAACAGGGAAAAAGTCCGATTGTTCCCGATGCGCGTCCCGAAACCATCCGTGCATCTGTGGACGCATCACTGCAGAGACTTGGCACGGACTATATCGATCTCTACTATCAGCACCGCGTTGACCCGCAGATCCCCGCCGAGGAGGTCGCGGGTGTGATGGGGGAGCTCATGCAGGAAGGAAAGATTCGTCACTGGGGCATCTCCGAGGCGACGGAGGAGGACATTCGCCGTGCGCACGCCGTCTGTCCGCTCACTGCAGTGCAGAATCGCTATTCGATGATGGCTCGTGCATATGAATCGCTCTTTCCCGTGCTTGAGGAGCTGAACATTGGCTTTGTTGCGTTCTCTCCGTTTGCGAACGGCGTGCTTACGGGTGCGTATGACAAATCTTCCGTATTCACGGCCGGAGATATGCGAGCGCGGATGCCCCAGTTCAGTGCGGCTGCGATGGAGCAGAACGGTCAGCTGCTTACGCTTCTCCAAAACATCGCAGAGGAGAGGGGGGCGACGTGCGGACAGATCGCACTTGCATGGATGCTTTGCAAGAAGCCGTACATCGTGCCAATCCCGGGGACGCGTAAGTATTCGCGTCTTGCAGAGA
>CALJPB010000425.1 GCA_937981305.1 uncultured Selenomonas sp. | reverse complement strand
GTGTACGGCACACCGGACAAAAGTACTGCCGCGCTGATGGCGGCAGCGAACTTTCGACATTTCTTCATCGCGAGGAACTCCTTATCATATCTCGTATCATAGCAAGTGCTTTTTCAACAGCAGCACGTTTATTCTCAATTCGTGTCCCCAAAAAAATGTTTTTTTGAACAATCGTTTGTGCCGAATTTGCCGTCGCAATGTAGACCAATCCAACTGGTTTCTCAGCTGAGCCGCCATCCGGTCCGGCAATCCCCGTAATACCGACACCGATATCCGTTCCCATGAGTTTGCGTACACCTTCTGCCATTTCGCGTGCCGTCTCCTCTGAGACAGCACCATATGAGGCAAGTGTATCTTCCGACACGTGCAGAACACGCGATTTTACATCGTTGGAATAGGATACAATACTGCCCATAACGTAGGAAGAACTTCCGGGAACGTCCGTCAGGGTGCTCGTGAGAAGCCCTCCCGTACAGGATTCTGCACAGGCAATGGTCAACCCCGCTACACACAGTTCCCTGCCCGTCTCAATCGTACAAGAATCATATGCAGTATCCATCATTTCACCCTTTCACCAACGATGTCATAGGTAAATCCTTGGAGAAGGCGGACACGAACGATCTCACCGACATAACTCTCTGTATCGCCTTCGAGATAGATCTGCCCGTCGACTTCCGGTGCCTCGCGATAAGAACGTCCAACCGCAATCGATTGCTGCTCTGTATCACGCCCCTCGATCAGAACCTCGACCTCCCGATTCTCCATCCCAATATTGATTTCCTCTGAGATCTTGCTCTGCAGACTCATGAGGTCATGATAGCGCTCCTGCATGACCTCCTCTGAGACCTTCTGCGCCATTGCGGCTGCCGGCGTATCCTCCTCCTCAGAGTAGGTAAATATGCCGACCTTATCAAAGCGCTGCTCCTCCACAAAGGAGCGAAGCGCCTGATAGTGCGTATCCGTCTCCCCGGGGAATCCGACGATGAACGTCGAGCGGATTGCAACGCCAGGGATGCGTTCACGCAGCTTTTTAATCAACTTCTCTACGCCCTCACGCGTATCGGGGCGGTTCATTGAACGTAGCACGGCATTATGTGCATGCTGCAGCGGGAGGTCGACATATTTTACAACCTTTGGCTCAGTCGCAAACACCTCGATAAGCTCGTCTGTGAAGTATTTCGGATAGCTGTAGAGCACACGAATCCATGCAATTTTGTCGATCTTCGCAAGCTCCCGGAGAAGTGCGGGAAGCATCGGTTTCCGATAGCGGTCGAGACCGTAGTTCGCGCTGTCCTGCGCAATCAGGACGATCTCACGCACGCCGCTCTCTGTAAGTCCCCGTGCCTCCGTTACAATGTCCTCCATCGCACGGCTGCGGAAACTGCCGCGGATCAGCGGTATCGCGCAGAACGCACAGCGGTGATCGCACCCCTCGGCAATTTTGACATATGCAGTATAGTGTGGTGTCGTGCGCAGACGCGGTGTCTTGGCATCGTAGATGGTCTCATCCTTGCCCGCAATCAAGAGGCGGCGCCCTTTCAGTGTCTCCTGAATGACCTCCATGATACGGCTCCATGCCCCCGTACCAATAATGGCATTCGCCTCGGGAATCTCGTCAAGAAGCTGCTGCCCATAACGCTGACCGAGGCAACCTGCCACAATAAGGCTGCGGCAGCGTCCCGTTTCCTTGTAATCTGCCATGCCAAGTACGGTTGTAATGGACTCTTCCTTTGCAGACTGGATGAAGGCACAGGTGTTAACGATCAGGATATCCGCCTCCGCCGGGTCATTGGTGATCTCAATACCATGCTCCCGCATGATACCGAGCATAACCTCCGTATCTACGAGATTCTTCGCACAACCGAGACTGATAAAACCTGCTTTCACTAGTAAACTCTCCTCCGACTTTCGTTACTCTTCGTAGAACCGTACTTCCTTGATCCAACGATCCAGAAGGATATCCTTTTCCTCCCTGCTGAAATATGGCCGACTCTTAAAAACACTGATGTTCTTCCCCGCGAACATTTGATAAGACAGGGTCATGGGGTTCGTGGTCAGAAAATAGAAACGATGTTGTGCAAGGGCAACCTGAGCCTCATCCGTCAGGAGCCAGTCAGAAAACTCCTCTGCTGCATGTGCGTCACGTTCCGTCGCATGAAAGACGATACCTGTGCCATAGATAACAGCGGAGGTACCATCCACAGGGTAGAGAATGCGGATTGGGTACTCATCATGCACATAGCGCAGTGTCTCACTGAGTACAGCAACGGAGAGATCAACCTCCCCCATACCTGCTTGGCGTACCGGTGTATGCAGATATTTGGAATACTGCATGATCTTCGGCTGAATCCTGCGCCAGATTTCGAATGCTTGCTGATCGCCGTACTCGGCAATCATACTGTAGAGCAAATTCGACGAAGCATCTGCCGCCATAAAATCTGTCGTACCAATACGGATATCCCGCTGCTGTGCAAGCTGCTGCCACGAGTTCGGCAGATCGAGATGCGTGCGCAAATAATCCTGGTTGACGGCAAAGATGACAGGATCATACCATACTCCCGTCCAGTAACGATTGGGGTGACGAAAAGTCTCCGAAATCTGATCGCTCTTTTCCGAAATATGAGGGACGAGATACCCTGCGGCAGCAGCACGATCCAGAGTTTCGCGATCCGCCAAAACAAGTCCGCTTTTTACATCACTCTCCCCAATGGCTTGCTCGTGCAGTCGATTCAGAATTTGTTCGGAAGACAGTTGAACAAAATTAACACGAATATTGTACTCTTTTTCATATTCCTCGGAGAGTACCACAGCGACCTCCGCCGGGAGCGAGGTATATGCAACAAATTCCTGCATGGGACGGCGCTGGACATTGCGCGAACCTGACGATGCGAGGTAAGCAGAACCTGCGGCGACAATGCACACAAGAAGGGCCGTCAGTATGATGAACAGCGTGTACCGCTTCATAAATAATCCTCTTTTATGCCAACAAACTCCTTACATTATAAACAATTCGTCCAAATTCTACAAGCCATTTTATCCGCAGTGCGAAAAGCATCACATCAAAAAAGATG
>CALJPB010000424.1 GCA_937981305.1 uncultured Selenomonas sp. | reverse complement strand
GCACGCAATCCCACTCTATGAAGCGTTTATGAAGGAGCTCAGAGAGCGCGGTGTGCATGTCGAATGTGGAGCATTCGGCGCGGATATGCAGGTGTCCTCGATCAACGACGGTCCGGTTACACTCCTCTTTGATACGACCGAGGTATGAAATGAATACGGATTTATTGAAAAAATACGCAGCTCTTGTGGTTCATGTCGGCGTCAACCTCCAGAAGAATCAGCCGCTTGTCATCCATGCGCCGATTGCGTGTGCGGACTTCGTACACGCGCTCGCATCAGAGGCATACGATGTCGGTGCCTATGATGTCGCTGTCAACTGGAATGATGAGGAGTTCTCCCACATTCGCTTTCAGAAGGCAAATGCGGAGCGCTTTCGCGAGTTCCCTGCGTGGCGCAAGGCGTTCTATGACGAACAAGCGGAGCAGGGAGCGGCGTTTATCTCGATTGCGGCATCGGATCCCGACCTCTATTCGGACATCGATCCGAAGCGTCTCACGGAGGCGAGCCAGACGGCGGGCAGAGCTCTAATGGACTATCGTACACGTCTGATGAGCAATAAAAACACATGGTGTGTTGTCTCTGTACCGACAACAGCATGGGCACGCAAGGTGTTTCCAAAGTGCTCGGATGCGGAGGCTGTGGAGCGTCTTTGGGGAGAGATCCTCCGTGCCGTGCGTGTCTCCGAACAGGAGGATGCCGTATCTGCATGGCGCACGCACATTGACGTTTTGCAACAGAGGACAGCCTATCTCAATGCACAGGCATTTACGGAGCTGCACTATCGGAATCATCTTGGCACGGATCTGCACGTTGAACTGCCAAAAGGTCATATCTGGATGGGCGGTGCGGAAAAGTCCGCAGAGGGAACACTCTTTGCCGCCAATCTTCCGACGGAGGAGGTATATACGCTTCCGAAACGCGACGGGGTGAACGGTACGGTCGTTGCCTCGAAGCCGCTCCACTACAACGGAAATCTGATCAGCGGATTCACTCTTACGTTTGAGGCGGGGCAGGTTGTCTCCTACAAGGCGGAGCAGGGGGAAGAATATTTGAAGGAGCTGCTCCATACGGATGAGGGCGCGTCCTTCCTCGGTGAAGTGGCACTTGTGCCGTATGACTCTCCGATCTCGCAGAGCGGCATCCTCTTTTACAATACGCTCTTCGATGAGAATGCATCCTGCCACCTTGCCTTTGGGAAGGCCTATCCAACCTGTATAGAAGATGGCGAGAACATGACGGAAGATGAACTTTGTCAGCACGGTGTCAATCATTCGCTTGTTCATGAGGACTTTATGATTGGCACGAAGGATCTCACGGTGGTCGGACGGACATCATCCGGCGCATCCGTTACCATCATTGAACACGGAAACTTTAGGAATCACTGATACAATGCAGTCCGTCAAGATGGCGTGGCTGAAGTTATCAGTGCTTCCGTTACCTTCTAACGAGGCATGAGGTGAGAGGATATGCAAAGGTATTTTCGTTTCGGTGCGCTGATGATGCTGTGCCTTCTTTCCTTCCTGATTTTTGCGGACGGAGAGGCTGCCGGCAAGGTCAACGCAGAGGACTTTTCCTATCAGAACATATCGCTCGGAGATTCCGAGGAGACTCTGCGTGCGCGCTGGGGAGAACCTGATGTTCAGAATGAGCAGGTCATCTGGGGAATTCACCTCAAGACCTTTACCTATGGAGATATTGTTGTTTCAACCTCTGTCACGGGGGGAAAGGTCGTCGACATCAACCTGATCGGTGAGAAGTATCACCTGCGCAAGGATGTGCGCTATGGGGCAACGAGCAGTTATCTTCTCAAGGTGTATGGAAAGGCGGAGCGTCAGTTTCTCGACGGACATACCTGCTATGTGTTTTCTCATCCGGAGCATGTGCGCGAGCGTCTGATTCTGAACCTCGACGCAGAGAACAGCGCGCTCGCATCAGCGCGTATCACAATGCTTCCACTGACGGATGAGGAAGCGGATGAGATGGCACTGTCCGATGACGAATCCTTTGTCGAACTCGATCTGAAGCACAGTTTCATTGCGTCCAAGGAGATCGATGTGTCCGACCTTCCGAAAAATGACAATGTGAAGCTGGGAGGGTATGTCAAATGACACATGAGCTGCATATGCGCGTACTGGGACACCGCGTCATGCGCTATGCCGGAATCACCCTCGGCTGTCTGATTGCAAGCTGCTCAATCAATCTCTTTCTCGTTCCTGCGCATCTCCTCACAGGAGGTGCAACGGGCATTGCGATGATCGTCTACTATATCTTTGGGCTGCCCATCGGTCTTCAGACGTTCATCTATAATATCCCACTGCTCTTCATGGCGTGGCGATTGATGGGGAAGGCGTACACGATCGATATCATCATCGGTACGGCGATCTTTTCGTTCTTCCTTGACCTGACGCGTCCGCTGAACGCATATGCGCCCGTGACCGATATGATGCTGACCACCGTATACGGCGGTGTCTTTGCAGGGCTTGGCTACGGGCTTGTCTTTCGTATGAACGGCAGTACGGGGGGATTTGACATCCTTGCTGCCATCGTTCGTAAATACTATGACCTGCATATGGGCGGCGTTCTCTTCTCGATGAACTGCCTCATCATGCTCATTGCGGCGTTCCTCTTCGGCATGGCTCCCGCGATGTTCACGCTCATCTATATGTTCATCAATGCGACAGTTGTGGACAAAGTCGTTGCGGGATTCAATCACCGCAAGGCGGTTCTCATTATCTCGGATAAACACAAGGAGATTGCAGAGAACATTATCGACGAGATGCACCGTGGCGTCACGTTTTTGCATGGACAGGGTGCATACACGCGCCGCGAGCGAAATGTCGTCTTTGTTGCGGTCGGTACAACGCAGGTTGGAAAGCTGAAATTCATTGTGCACAATGTCGATCCGCGTGCCTTTGTCATCATCATGTCCGCGAACGAGGTCATGGGACGCGGCTTTGGTCGGATCAATCAAAACGATGCCTCGGCATCAGACGATGCTTATGACGACGAAAAGGAAAGAAGATGAGTGTTTATGGAAGCAGCCTATTTGCTGAACAGCGGATTCCTCGTTCGCGTGGACGATGTTCTGCTTGTTTTTGATGCGTTTGACGATCCTGCCGGCGTACTCGATCAGGAACTCAGCAAGGACGACTTTACGCGGCTGTACTTCTTCGCCTC
This sequence comes from uncultured Selenomonas sp., assembly GCA_937981305.1. GTDB lineage: Bacteria > Bacillota > Negativicutes > Selenomonadales > Selenomonadaceae > Centipeda. Next base: position 99 of record CALJPB010000424.1, on the reverse strand, counting down.
CCATGCGCATTTTGACCACTTCAATCCGATGATTGCACGCTATGCCGATAAGGTGCGGCGTTATCTTCTGAGTGAGGATATACGGAGGAATCCTGGAGC
>CALJPB010000423.1 GCA_937981305.1 uncultured Selenomonas sp. | reverse complement strand
TTTATCTATCATATACAATGTTCCTATCTTTTTCAAGTCCTATCAGTGATTCCTTTGGTTGCGCGTAAACGAGAAAAGGTATATAATATCGAAAAAAGGGGAAGTCATCATGGATGAAGATAGAAAAGCGAGGGAAGGGAATATGACCGGAAAGAAGAGAATTTCGCTGAGTTCTGTACTCAAAAGGCATAAGTTCATCTTTGATCTGATGAAAAACACGACCTTTGATTATACCTTTATGATGGATCCCGTCGCCGATGTTTTCCTTGCGGCTCCGGCATTCGTTCAGGCGTATGACCTCCCCGCAGAGACGATGGAGCATGTGGCAGATGTACTGAGTCCGCTCGTCTACATGCAGGATCGAAAGCCTCTCATGGAACTCTTGTCCTCACTTGGCAGTCTTGCCGAGGGGCGGGATCGTCAGCTTGACTTTCGCATGAAGAACGCAAAGGGCGACTATTCATGGCTGCGTCTGAAGGGAAAGATTGGATTGTCTGAGGATGGGCATCCGAATCTCTTCGTTGGGACGATCAGTCAGCTGGCACGCCGCAACGCGGCGGACTCCGTTACGGGGCTCTTTAACCGCTATCAGTTCATCGAGGATCTCGGTGCGGCACTGCGTGAGGCGCGTGAGACGGGCGGCGGCGGCGGTCTTCTCGTCATGGGCATCGACAATTTTCGCACGGTCAACGAGGCGTTCAACCATGAGATTGGCGACATCATTCTGCGGCAGATCTCGGAGCGTATTCTGCAGAACATCCCGCGTAAGCTCTCCCTCTATCGTCTCGACGGGGACGAGTTCGGCCTCATCTATCCCGATGCGGATGCGGAGATGCTGACGGAGTTCTTCATCCGTGTACAGCGTGAGTTCGCCCACCCGCAGGTCTACGATGGACGGCAGTATATTGTCACCGTATCGGCAGGCATGGTGTTCTATCCGCAGTCGGCGCGCGATCCGCTTGTCCTGCATAAATACGCACAGGCAGCGCTTGATGCGGCAAAATCGGGCGGCAAGAACCGTCTCAACGAGTTTTCGAAGGAGGTCTACAACCGCTGGCTGCGCTCCCTGACGATACAGGAGCAGATTCTCCAGGATGTCAAGGCGGGGTGCCGCAACTTTGAGCTCTACTTTCAGCCGCAGGTGGCGGGGGATGATCAGCATATCGTGGGGGCGGAGACACTGCTCCGTTGGAAGAACAGCAAGGGGCGCATGGTCGCTCCGATGGAGTTCATCACGATCCTTGAGGAAACGAAGATGATCGTTCCTGTCGGACGTTGGATCTTTGAGCAGGCACTGCGCGTCTGCAAGGAGTGGCGGCAGCGCATTCCGAACTTCCACATGAGCGTCAACATGAGCTATGAGCAGATCAAGGATCTCTCCTTCCTCGAGTTCGTGGAGGACTGTCTGCACCGGCACGATATGCCGGCGGATGCCGTTGTGCTTGAACTGACGGAGAGCAAGATCGTCAGTGATCTGAAGTTTGTCAATACGCAGTTTGATATATTCCGCGGTCACGGGATCAAGATCGCCATGGACGACTTCGGTACGGGATATTCCTCGCTTTCCTCATTGAAAAATCTGAATTGCGATATCGTAAAGATTGATCGTGCCTTTGTCATGCGGATTCTTGAGAATCACTTCGATCAGAAGCTCGTGGAGTACACGGTGGATCTGTGTCACAGCATCGGTATGACGACGTGCATTGAGGGGGTAGAGCAGCAGGAGGAGTATGACTGTCTTGTGAAGATCTGTAAGACGGATACGATTCAGGGCTATCTCTTCGGTCGCCCCGAGCCGCAGGATGTATTTGAGAAGAAATTCTTGGGGATGTAATGGCAAGAGAAAAGACAGCAGAGGGGCTGACGCTTCTCGGACAGCAGCGGACGGACTACGGGTACGACTATGCACCCGAGGCTCTTGAGACCTTTCAGAATAAGCATACGGATCATGACTACTGGGTGCGGTTCAACTGCCCTGAGTTTACGACACTCTGTCCGATCACGGGGCAGCCGGACTACGGGACGATCTACATCTCCTATATGCCCGGCGAGCGAATGGTCGAGAGCAAGTCGCTGAAGCTCTATCTCGTGAGCTTCCGCAACCACGGCGACTTTCATGAGGATGTGGTGAACGTTATCCTGCACGATCTCGTTCAACTGATGCAGCCGAAATACATCGAGGTGCAGGGAAAATTTCTGCCGCGCGGCGGAATTTCGATCGACCCCTATGCGAACTATGGAATGCCGGGGACGAAGTATGAGACGCTCGCGTGGGAGCGTCTCTCCATGCACGACCGCGTACCCGAACGGGTGGATAACCGCTGATGGCGCGGCAGAAACGGATCGCCCTCATCAATGACATCACGGGATTTGGCCGCTGCTCGGTGACGGTGCAGCTGCCGCTGATCTCGGCGATGCGCGTGCAGGCGTGTCCGCTCCCAACGGCGATTCTATCGGTACATACAGGGTTTCCGAACCACTACCTCGACGACTATACGGAGCGTATGCGTCCCTATATGGAGAACTGGGCGGCGAATGCGCTCGAATTTGATGCGATCCTGACGGGATTTCTCGGTTCGGAGCGGCAGATTGAGGTTGTATTGGAATGTATTGCACGGTTCAAACAGCGACATACGCAGCTTGTTGTTGATCCTGTGATGGGGGACAACGGCAGCCTCTACTCCTCCTATACACCTGCGCTTTGCGCGAAGATGCGGCAGCTGCTCCCACAGGCGGACGTGGTGACACCGAACCTCACGGAGGCGTGTCAGCTGCTCGGAACGGATTATCCGACGGGCGGGCTTGTGACGGAGGATGAGCTTGCGCAGATGGCGGCGGCAATCGCGGCGATGGGGCCGCGCGCGGTCATCATCACGGGGCTTCATGCGGACGAGAATGTGCGTACCTATCTCTATGCGGATGGATGCGGGCGCTCTTTTGACAACCCGAAGGTCGGGCGTGACCGTTCGGGGGCAGGGGATGCTTTCTCTGCGATCATTGCGGCGGCACTGGTGCGCGGGATTTCTCTTGCAGAGGGGGTACCGCGT
>CALJPB010000422.1 GCA_937981305.1 uncultured Selenomonas sp. | reverse complement strand
ACCGTGGAAGCTCTGGTAGATCGGGGGCTTCATCAGTGTTTGGAGAATAAATATGGCAAAATTGAGTATTATCGTCCCAGTTTACAATATGAATGAACAGCTCAAGCAATGTGTTTGGGCGATACGCAGAACGGTGCGTCTGCCGTATGAGTTGATCGTCGTCGATGACGGGTCGGCGACACGTGTCACCGTCCCCTCTGCGGATGATGATGTCCGTATTCTCCGCAGTGAGGAACACTGCGGATTTTCTCATGCGGTGAACATGGGGATTCGCGCATCGGTCGGTGAGGTTCTGCTCTTTCTCCATGCGGATACGATGCTCACGCCGTATGCGGCAGAGGATATGATCGAGGCTTTGATTGAGGATACGTCGCTGGGGGCGGTGAGTGCTGTCGCTCTAACCACCGATGTGTTTGGACAGTGCACCCCGGCGCGGGAGTACCATTCGTGGGAGGACTTTGTATCCGTCTCGGAGGCGATTCGTGACGCGGCACCGGATGTGAAAGAGCCGCTCCTTGTCGCGGAGCTCTATGCGCTGATGGTGCGGCGTGATGCTGTCGATGCGGCGGGGCTGCTCGACGAGCGCTATGCAATTCCTGCCATTGCCTCCTATGACTATACGATTCGTATGACGCGGGCGGGGTATGGCATCGCGTTCCTACCGAAAGTATATGTGCACCATACCGCAGAGGGAGATCCGCAGGAAAAAGAGGAATACAATGCTCGGAGGCGGGAGGGATGCCGCGCCTTCCATGCGAAATGGGGCGTTTCCTTGGACTACTCGTTTCATGTGCGGCGCGATCTTCTGTCACTGATGGATCTGTCGCGCGAGGGGCTGCGCGTGCTCGAGATCGGTTGTGCCTGCGGGGCGACGTTGCGCGAGATCGGGGCGCAGAACCGGACGGCAAAGCTGTACGGCGTGGAGCTGAACGAGAATGCGGCGACGATTGCGGCTCCCTATGCGACAATCCTTTCGATGAATGTGGAGCAGCTTGACCCTACGGAAATTACGGAGCGGTTTGACTATATTATCATGGCAGATGTGATCGAGCATCTGACCGATCCGTGGACATCGGTGCGAAATATGCGGGAGCTGCTTGGTCCTGGTGGTGTGCTTGTTGCGAGCATTCCGAATGTGTCGAACATCAGAAATCTATTCAATGTGGTCAGAGGATTCTGGTCATATCAGGATCTTGGGCTGCTCGATCGCACGCATTTACGTTTCTTTACCAAGTACGAAATAATCGAGCTCTTTCAGGGCGCTGGATATGTCATTGAGGATTTGCGATGGCATGTGGTCTCGAATCCCGACTTCATTGAGGCATTCCGAAAGGAGCTTTTGTCCCTGAAGACGGTTTCCGTTTGTGCGGAGGATCTGGATGCCTATCAATACTTTGTGTTGGCGCGTCGCACGTAGGCGGATTCCTCTTTCTGTATATTTTTGTGGCGGGAAGCTGTTATCTGCGCTATAATGAGGCGGATAACGGCTTTTTGATTGGGTGGTGGATATGAGCAGCGA
>CALJPB010000421.1 GCA_937981305.1 uncultured Selenomonas sp. | reverse complement strand
GTCTCCTGGCTGATTATCCCAAAGAGTATCATGAGCATTGCGCCAAACAATCCGACAATGGTACGATGTACCTTTTCGGAAATGATGAGCGCGTACGCGATGACGAAGATGACAATCGCCACAATCGTTGCATTTTCCATCATTACACATCCTTCTTCTCGTTACGAGAAATCCATCACGTCGCCGTGATGATAACCTGCCGGTTCTTCCGCTGAATCTTGAGCCGATAGTGCTGCACACCTTCCTGTGCCAAGGACAGCTTCAGCTCCATCAGCGCACGGCCGAGTTCATCCGCCTGTGCGGACGAAAGTCCCGCACGGGCAAGGTCGGCGGGAGGAACGCGCTTCGCCTGTAGGCGTGCACGTTCCTCTTCCTGCCGTTCCTTTTTCAGCAAAACCTCAGCGAGGGTCTCTTCCTCCTCGAAGCCCTGCATCATGTCTTTGTCTGATCGGTTCTTCGGTATCTTTGCCACAGCAAACCTCCTTATACCGTCCGCATCGAACGGCGCACAACATAGACGGGAAAGACTACTTTACCTTGCTCCACGAGTCCTTCAACCCGACAATGCGGTTAAACACGATATGATCCGGTGTGGTATCCGGGTCAACCACAAAGTAACCGACGCGCAGGAACTGATAATGCGCCCCTGCCGCCGTGAGCCGGACGCTCGGCTCGATTTTTGCATTGGTGAGAATCTCAAGCGAGTGCGGGTTCAGCGCATCGATGAAATGCGCCGGCTCCTCCTCTCCCTCGGGGATGTCGCGCAGGAGACTCTCGTAGAGCCTGACCTCCGCCGTAAGTGCGTGCTCTGCTGCAACCCACTGGATCGTCCCCTTCACCTTGCGGTTCGCCGCAGTGCCGCCGCTGCGCGTCTCGGGGTCGTAGGTGCAGCGCAGTTCGATGATCTCCCCGGCCGCATCCTTGACGACCTCCTCGCATTTGATGATGTAGGCGTGCTTCAAGCGCACCTCGCCGCCCGGCTTCAGACGGAAGAACTTCTTCGGTGCATCCTCCATAAAGTCCTCGCGATCGATATAGAGTTCACGCGTGAACGGCACATAACGCTGTCCGCCGTGGGTGGGACTGTTCTCCGCGAGCAGATACTCTGTCCCGCCCTCGGGATAGTTCGTGAGGACGAGCTTCAGCGGGCGCAGCACCGCCATGATGCGCGGCGCATTGCGGTTCAGCTCGTCGCGGACACTGTGCTCGAGCATGGCATTATCGACGGTGCTGTTGCTCTTGGCGACACCGATCTCCTCACAGAACGCACGCACTGCCGCAGGCGGATAGCCGCGGCGGCGCATCCCCGAGATGGTCGGCATACGCGGATCGTCCCAACCGCGCACATGCCCCTCCTCGACGAGCCGGCGCAGCTTGCGCTT
>CALJPB010000420.1 GCA_937981305.1 uncultured Selenomonas sp. | reverse complement strand
ACCTTGATGAGGATGGTGAGCAGGATGATGGGAAAGCCGTAGCTGACAAGTCCTGCGGTGCTCGTGACGGCGTAGAAAGCGCCGAGGATAAACTGCAGGACATGGATGATCGGCGCGAACAGGTTGCTAAAAAATTCGATCAATGCGTTTTCCTCCTACTGTAGGGAAGTATGTATTTCGTTCTAAAAAGATGAAAATCAGGGGACGGGATCGTAGCCGCCCCTGTGAAACGGATGACAGCGCAGGATGCGCCGGAGTGCCATCCATCCGCCGCGCCATGCGCCGTACCGCTCGATCGCCTCCATCGCATACGCGGAGCAGGTGGGGTAGTAACGGCAGGAGGGGGGGGTGAGCGGCGAGATGCAGCAGCGGTAGAACTGCACCAGAAGAAGGAGCAGACGCTTCATCTCTGCTCCCCCATACGCGGGGACGCGCCCCCCTCTGCAAAGATCTTCGCACGGCGCGCGAGACTGCGCAGCTCCACGGCAACATCCTGCATTTTCCCCGCAGCGAGCCCCGCACGTCCGATCAGGAGAATCCCGACATCCGTGCGCAGCTCGTACTGCATATGGCGGTACGCCTCCCGCAGGAGACGCTTCGTGCGGCTGCGCACAGCGGCGCACCCGAGTTTTTTCCCCGCGGCAAAGCCGACCTTGCCCGCGACGCGGCTGTCACGCAGGACATAGAGAATCATCCGCCGCCCCGCGACGGATGTCCCCTTTTGGTAGACGTGCTGAAAGTCGCTGCGCCGCTTGATCATCTTTGTGCGCGGCAGTGTGTATTTCTTCTCATTCATTGTCATCGTTAAAAAAGAGGTCACCCGCGGTGACCTCTGTACGCTCTCCGGCTCACGCCGACAGCTTCTTTCGTCCGCGCTGACGCCTTCTCTTGAGTACGAGGCGGCCGCCTTTCGTCTTCATGCGCTCACGGAATCCATGTGTTTTCTTTCTCCAATGGTTGTTGGGCTGAAATGTTCTCTTCACCTCACGTCACCTCCTTTGCTGCCGCGCT
>CALJPB010000419.1 GCA_937981305.1 uncultured Selenomonas sp. | reverse complement strand
CGGCTTATGAAGTCCATAGCTCCCATACCGGATTCCCTATGAAGCAATTGAGGCTCTGTCAAACAAAACCTCTGCACTTGATCCAATACATATGCAGTTTTTATGGTACGATAGAATAGTAACACTGAAATCGCTTCTTGTCAACTAAAAAAGAATCACTGCGTGAATTATCTCACAGTGATTCCCTTTGTGCATAAATTCAATTAGTCGATGACATAGACCTCGACGCTGCGGCGGCCGAACTCAATCGCCTCGTCGTAACTCTCCATGCACAGATCAATCGTATCTCCGACGATCGCGCCGCCCGTATCGGCGGCGATCGCCTCGCCGTAGCCGGGGATGTAGAGACGCGAGCCGAGCGGAATGACGTTCGGATCGACCGCGACGACGCCGCGGCGGGCGACCATGCCCGTCGCCGTGACACCGCTGCCGCCCCCATCGCTTGGCAGATATGCCGATGCACGCATCGTGTATGCCGCACGGTAGCGCGGGATGCCGCGGCTGACGCGATCCGCCTCGCGCTCACGTGCGCGGCGCTGCTCGGCAGCCTGCTCGTTCTCCGTCAGACGGATCGCAAGACCTGCCGTGATCGGCGTATCTGCCGCCGGTGTCACGTCCACCTCATGCGGGTTATAGCCGTACTCCGCCATGACATCACCGACGGTGCGCCCGCTCGTCATAACCTGCTGCGTGTCGTCCCAGAACGAGATGCTCACAGGAACGGCACGGCGTACGGAAATCTCGGTATGGCGTTCGCCCTCGTTGTGAAACACCTCATAGGTATCCTTCGCGCCGAGCGTTACACCAAGTTTCTCAAAAATGTCATTGGGCTTCGTCTGTACCGTCATGTCGGTGATGGTCTCTCCGTCAACGTGCACGCTCACGCGCTGCATATTCTTCGGCAGACCGTTCATCGTGAATCCGCTGGAAAGAAGCATCATCCCCGCCAAGGTGGCGCAGAACACGGTGTTTCTCTTTGTCCGAATCAGCTGTCCCAGTTTCTTCCACTGCATAGAACTCCCCCTTTGCTGATGGTATTTTCCCACTTTACGCTGAATTTTTCATGAAAAATGGGATTCAGAATATTTTCAGCGTGTGTTTTCAGCTTTTCCTCTCCACAAAAAGGATATTCGTCCCACATAAAAACCCTGCATGCAGAGAATTTCTCCACGCACAGGGCGATGATATACGATAGAACAATAAAGTTGTTTCAATTTTGTTTCAAATAGGTAGGTACATTGGACTTGTGTCGTTCATCATACCACACCCAACTTCGGGTACAGCCGCCGCGCATTCTCCGTTGTGTACGCCGCAACCTCCTCCACGCTCTCTCCACGCAGTTCGGCGATCTTTGCCGCGACAAAGGTGACATAGGCGGGCTCGTTGCGCTTGCCGCGCTTCGGAACGGGTGCTAGGTACGGGCTGTCCGTCTCGATGAGGAGACGTTCCTGTGGTGCTTCGCGCACGATCGTGGGCAGCTTCCCCGCATTCTTGAACGTCAGAGGGCCGTCGATGCCGATATAGTAGCCGAGCTTCCACAGCTCCCGCGCCGTCTCAAGGCTGCCCGAGTAGCAGTGGAGCACGCCCGCGAGATCACGCCCCTCCGCCTGTAGGATGGCGAGCGTATCCCCGTGCGCCTCGCGGTCGTGGATGCAGACAGGCAGTCCCGCCGCGCGTGCAATGCCGAGCTGCGTGATAAAGAGACCGCGCTGCACGGCGCGTACCTTCGGATCTTTCTCCCAGTAGTAGTCGAGTCCGATCTCGCCGATGGCGACCACCTTCGGATGCTTCGCCCACGCAAGGAGCTGTGCACGCTCCGTATCCGTCAGCACACACGCGCTCTCGGGATGCACACCGACAGCGGCGTAGAGCGTGGGATACCGCTCCGCATCGGCGATGACCTGCGCGGATGCCGCCATCGTGTCCCCCATGCTAATGATCTGCGTAACCCCCGCCTCGGCAGCACGTGCAATCATCTCTGCACGGTCGTCATCGTAGCGTTCGTCATACAGATGCGCGTGCGTATCAATGAAGGTCGTCATTTTTCGATCTCAATGCGCGGGAAAAGCTGCTGCGCCGTACCGACCGTATGACCGTCAGGCACACCGCCCCACGCGGCATCCGCGAGCTGCACCTCTGCGAAGTCCGACGTAAAGCCCAGCTGCTCGTGGATGCGGCGCGCGGTCGCGGGCAGGAACGGCGAGATCAGGATGCTCGTCACGCGCAGCGACTCGACGAGATGATAGAGCACGGAGTCGAGCTGTGCCGCCTTTGCCTCGTCCTTTGCGAGCGTCCACGGCGCGGTCTCGTCGATGTACTTGTTCGTGCGCGAGATCAGTGTCCATGCCGTCTTGATCGCAGCAGACAGCTCCATCTGCTCCATTTGCTCCGTATAGTCACGAACCGTCGCCGCCGCCATCTCCTCAAGCGCCGCATCGAAGTCCGTGCGCCCCGCGCCCTTCCGGACAACACCCTTTCGATATTTCTTTGCCATCGAGAGGGTTCGATGGAGCAGGTTGCCGAGATCGTTCGCCAGATCCGAGTTGATGCGCCCGATGAGCGTGTCGCGCGAGATGTTGCCGTCCTGCCCGAGCGTGATCTCGCGCAGCAGGAAGTAGCGCACGGCATCTGCGCCGAACTCCTCGATGAGCGCGATCGGATCGACCACATTGCCGACCGACTTTGACATCTTTGCCCCGTCCACGATGAGCCAGCCGTGCCCGTAGACCTTTTTCGGCAGGTCAAGCCCGAGTGCCATCAGCATACAGCCCCAGATGATCGTGTGGAAGCGCACGATCTCCTTGCCGACGAGATGTACGTCCGCCGGCCAGTAGTGGTTGAACTTCGCCTTGTCGTCCATGTAGCCAATCGGTGTGAGGTAGTTCGTGAGCGCGTCGAACCAAACATAGACGACGTGCTTCGGGTCGAACGGCACGGGGATCCCCCAGTCGAACGAGGTGCGCGAGACGCACAGATCCTCCAAGCCCTGCTCGATGAACGCGATCATCTCGTTGCGGCGCGAGACCGGCTGAATGAAGTCGGGGTGCTCCTTGATGTAGGCAAGCAGGCGATCCGCGTACTTGCTCATGCGAAAGAAGTACGCCTCCTCCGCAACCTCCTGCACGGGGCGGTGGCAGTCGGGGCAGCAGCCGTTCTCGTCGAGCTGCAGCTTCGTCCAGTAGCTCTCACACGGCGTGCAGTAGAGCCCCTTGTACGAGCCCTTGTAGATATCGCCCTGATCGTAGATCTGTTGGAAGATGTTCTGCACGAGCCTATAATGACGCTCCTCTGACGTGCGGATGAAGTCGTCATAGGAGATGCCGAGCAGCCGCCACAGCTCCTGAAAGCCCGCGACAATGCGGTCGACGTACTGAAGGGGCGTCACGCCCTCCTTCTCCGCCGCCTGTTGGATCTTCTGCCCGTGCTCGTCCGAGCCCGTCAGAAAGAACACATCGTAGCCCGCAAGCCGCTTGAACCGCGCAATCGTGTCCGCAACCGTCGTGCAGTACGCGTGTCCGATGTGCAGCTTCGCGCTCGGATAGTAGATCGGTGTCGTGATGTAAAATGGTGTCTTCTCGCTCATAAATCATGCCTCGTTTCGATTTGATATATTATATAGTAGCACACGCGCGGCGCAGTGACAACCTGCGCCACCTATAGATATTCGTCAATCTCGACAAGCACACCGGCAAGATCCTTCTCTACGTCGCTCGCCCAGAACCGCAGAACAAGCCACCCCATCTCGGTCAGCGCGTCGTTCACCTCGCGGTCGCGCTCGACATTGCGGGCGAGTTTTGCCCGCCAAAAGGGCTGATTGCTCGCCACTTCCTCGCCCGGATTCTCCCGATGTCCGTGTGCGTGCCAAAAATCCCCATCGACAAAAATTGCAATTTTGCGCCCGACAATCACAATGTCCGGTGTCCCGGGGAGCGCACGGACATTCTTACGGTAGCGAACGCCTCGCTGCCAGAGGGCTTTCCGCAGGGCGATCTCGGGCTTCGTATCCTTCGCACGGACACGGCGCATACACTTCCTGCGCTGTTTCTGTGTCAGTTTATCCATGATCCTTAAATCGAATCTGCAAATTCAGATGGATGTAGTGAATGCCGTCCACCTCGTAGATGCAGCAGTAATCGTTGCGCGAAGACGACGCTCTCTCCAATCGTGTGCTGCAAAGAAGATATTCCTCGAAGAAATTTCGGTTGTAGATATGATAGGCAACAACCGCACCATCCGCACGCGCAATGATGTAACCGCCCGACGCATCCTCCGTCCCCGACCACGCTTTGGCGGGCTGCATTCCGAGCGCAACGGCGCAGAGAAACTTTTTGAATTTGTATTCATAGAGTTTCTGCGGCTCAGCAACATGAAACGGATTGGCTTCCGCAACGGTTTGCAGGAGTTTGCGGCAGTCAAGCTCACCGCTGTGATAGCTTTCAAGCAGCAGCGCGGCAAGAAGACGGTCAAACGACATATCAATGAAGCTGAGATTGTTCCGAAACGTGTCGCTTGCAGGACGGATATAGCGGAGGCTGCCGCCCGCCGCAGAGATCTCCTGCATCCGCTCCAGCAGTTTTTTCCTTCCCTCGATGGCGTTGATACGGGAAATATCCGCCGCATCCAGCCCCTCCACCGCAAATACAAAATTTGTCGATTTTGAGGCATTGAGAAGGGTCGGGGCTGCCCCGATATACGATTTGATCGAGAACGCAAAGACGTTTTCAAGCCCCGTATGAATATCGTGCAGCCGCATGGTGATGTCCGCTTTCTCTGCGGAGGAAGCCTTGACCTTGCAGATGGAAAGGCGTTCCATAACCTCCGCCGCAAGCGGAATGGCGAAGGCCCCCCTGCCCATGCGTATTGCATCGAGCAGAGCCTTCGCATAGGAGGTCAGCAGCGACCTCTTGACCGTGTGAACCGCCATCCCGTTGCAGATGATCTCCACACCATGATCGCGCACAACCATATCAATCTGCCGATCTTCGTCCTCGCAACGCATGACTTTGAGAATGGGAAAGAAGCAATCCGCGAGCGCATTGAGTTCCGCGTCCGCCGCATAGAGCCGTCCCGTTCCGAGCAGATGAACGAGCACGTAGAGTTCACTCCACTCCCCCTGATTTGCCTTGACTGCATTCTCTTGAGAATGTACGGCCATGCGTAAGCACCTCCCTGATGTTCCGGGCAATCGCCTCGATCACATTAACGGTCACACTGTTGCCAAGCTGCTTGTAGAGATGCGTGTCGGCAAGCGGCAGCAGAAAGTCATCGGGAAAGCCCTGCAACCGCGCCCACTCGCGCGGGGTCATCTTGCGGATGCCCTCGCGATTGACCTCCCCCTTGATACGGGTAACAGGGGTAAAGTTCGTGAGACGCTTGTCGACAATGAGGTTGCGCTCCCGTCCCATCCCACCGCAGACAATCGCTCCCGCCTGTCCGTCAAGCTCCCGAACCTCGTAGCCGAATCCGTGTCCGAGTGCCTCATGATGTGCCTTGTGGCGGCGCAGCGAGGCAAGGTAGACAGTCGAGAGGTAGTATTTTACACTGACTTCTTCCGCTTCCATGATATCACGAATGGTCGTGTTTGAATCATGCCCCTCGGGAAACGCGAACCCCGTGCTATCAATATCACTGCGAAAGGCAACAATATAGATGCGTTCACGGTTCTGCGGTACGCCGAAGTCCTTGCTGTTCAAAACCTTGCTGTATACGGTGTAGCCGATCTGACGAAACGCTTCCTTGATGACCTTGAATGTACGTCCTCTGTCATGGATGGTCAGACCCTTGACATTTTCACAAAAAATCACCTTGGGGCGATGATAATCGCAGATGCGGACAACATCGAGAAAGAGCGTTCCCCTGCACATCCCGGCATAGTTGTCCTCGAAGCCCATGTGCCTGCCCGCCATCGAAAATGCCTGACACGGAAATCCCGCCAGACAGATATCAAAGGGGGCAATCTCCTCTGCGGCGATCTTCGTAATGTCGCCCGCAATCGCGAAAGAATCCTTATAATTTGCACGATAGGTCTTTTGCGCGTGTTCATCCCACTCACTGACAAACACCGTACGGATCGCATCACCAAACGCATTGTCAAAGCCCTTGCGAATCCCCCCGATGCCCGCAAAGAGATCGATGGAGCGATATGTATCGTCTGCAAAGGACATTTTTTCGTCGTAGGCAGGAGGAAAGCATTCAACAAAAGGCATTGTTTCGATCATAGGGATCCTTTTCATTATAATTTTTGAAGAAAATGCTGATAAAGGAAGTCCACCGGACGGCAGTACCCATTATTCTAATCACGATTATAATAATCGTGATTAGAAAGATTATATACCGTTTGGCGAAAATCATCAATCTTCAGTGGACATCATCGTCCCCCGCCAAGAGTGCCTGATACACATCCCGCCGCGCGATGCCGAGTTCCTGCGCGGTGCGGCGCATGGCTTCCTTCTTGTCCAAACCTTTGGCGATGTGCGCCGCATAACGCTCCGTGAGAGACATCTCCTCCGCCGCATCCGCAGCAGGCGGATTCTCGTCCGCGCCCGCGACGATGAGCACGAACTCGCCGCGCGGCTCGTGCTCCCGATAGTGTGCGAGGAGGTCGCCGAGGGTCGTGCGGCGGAACTCCTCGAACTTCTTCGTCAGCTCCCGCGCGGCGCACGCCCGCCGCTGTGCGCCGAGACCCGCCGCGAGCGCGGCAAGGGTCTCACGCAGACGGTGCGGTGCCTCGTAGAAGATCAGCGTCTCGGGGTAGGCGGCGACGCGCACCAGAACCTCGCGCCGCTTCTTCTCCTTGCGCGGGAGGAATCCGACGAAGGTGAACCCCTCCAGCGGCAGTCCCGCGCAGATGAGTGCGGAGAGTGCGGCGTTCGCGCCCGGCAGCGGCGTGACGGGGATGCCCGCCGCGATGGCACGCCGCGCGAGGTCGCCGCCGGGGTCGGCAATGCCCGGCAGCCCCGCGTCGCTGACGCAGACGATGGTTTCCCCTGCACAGAGGCGTTCGATCAGCTCCGCGCCCTTTTCCTCCTTGTTGTGCTCGTGGTAGCTCGTCATGGGGGTATGGATGTCGTAGTGTGCGAGGAGTCCGCGCGTGTGCCGCGTGTCCTCGGCGGCAATCACATCCGCCGTGCGCAGTGTCTCGACGGCGCGATAGGTGATGTCCGCGAGATTGCCGATCGGCGTTGCGCAGAGATAGAGCCGTCCCGTCTGTTCCATGTCATTCCTCCGTTCATTTTCTCCCATTGTGGGGCACGAATGAAGCATTGTCAAGCAAGGCTTATAAAAACCACGAGCGGCTAAAAGTTCGATTATATTTCCCGTTTCCATCTTTTCATTTCCGCCATGTTCGTATATAGTAAGAACATAATATTAGAATGCAAACGAGGTGGATTTTATGGACGAAAAGAAAACACGGGTCCTCATCGTGGAGGACGAGGTACGCATTGCACGTTTCCTGCAGATGGAGCTCGAGCACGAGGGCTTCGAGGCGGAGACGGAGGGCAACGGCACGCGTGCGTACGAACGCATCATCCAGGAGAACTTTGACATTGTGCTGCTCGACGTGATGCTGCCCGGCATGGACGGCATCGAGATCTGCCGCCGTGTCCGCACGGTCTCGAACGTCCCCATCATCATGCTGACGGCACGCGACGCGGTCGAGGATCGTGTGGAGGGGCTCGACACGGGCGCAGACGACTACATCACGAAGCCGTTTGCCGTGCCCGAGCTTCTCGCACGTCTCAGGAACGCGCTGCGCCGCCGCGACATCTCGACGGAGGATGCCTCCGACCGCCTCACGGTGAAGAACCTCATCATGTTCCTCTCGCGCTACGAGGTGCAGGTGGACGGCGAAACCGTCGCCCTCACAAAGCGCGAATACGACCTGCTCGAATACCTCCTGCGCAACAAGCGCACGGTATTGACGCGCGATCAGATCCTGCAGGAGGTATGGGGGTTCGACTACACGGGCGAGACGAATGTCGTCGATGTCTATATCCGTTACCTGCGCGCCAAGCTGGATGACCGCTTCCACAAGAAGTACATCTATACGGTGCGGGGCGTCGGGTATGTTGTCCGCGACTAGGACGCGCCTGGGTCGCTGGATCGACCGTCATTTCTACGTACGTATCTCCACGAAGATCACGCTCATGTACGCAGCCATCCTCTTTTTCGTCCTCATTGCATCGACGGCGATTCTGGGGGGCGGCGCGTACATCTATTTCTATCGCCAGGCGGAGGTGGATCTCGACCGCAGCATTCACCATGTGATGAGCAACATCGAGAGCGGCAATGCGGCGGAGGCAAAGTTCTGGTTCGAGGGACCTGTCATCCCCGGCGTCATCGTGCGGATCACCGATGAGACGGGACGCGTCGTGCTCGACACGGATGCGCATTTCCCCTCCATCGAGACGATTGAGGAGGCGCGGATAACGGCACCGATCTGGGCAAATCCCGAGATGGAGGTCTCGGATTTTCGCAACGGTGCGGTCTATCACGCGCGGCGTACGGTTTCGTTCGGCGGACTGTCCTATCAGATCCATTTTTTCCGCACGATTACGACGGAAAAGGATTTTTTCGACGCACTCCAACGGCTTCTCTTCTACACCGTCGCCATCTGCTTCGTCCTCGCGCTCGCGGCGGGGCATTTCATCAGTGTACGCATCCTGAAGCCCATCCGCGAGATCACATGGACGGCACGCAGCATCGAGGTGGAACGACTCGGCAAACGCCTCGACGTACCGCACGCACGCGACGAGCTCTCCGAGCTGGCGCAGACGTTCAACCGAATGCTCGACCGCCTGCAGGAGGGCTTCCTGCAGCAGCAGAGGTTTGTCTCGGATGCCTCGCATGAGCTGCGCACGCCGCTCACGGTCATCCTCGGCTACTCGGATATGCTCTCACGCTGGGGGCGCGAGGACAGGAACACGCTTGACGAGGGCATCACCGCCATCCGCTCGGAGGCGGAGAATATGCAGCAGCTCATCGAAAAGCTGCTCTTCCTCGCGCGTGCCGACCAAAAACGGCAGGCGGTCAACAAGGAGCCAGTCGACTTCGCTGCGCTGCTCGCCGATACGATGGAAAAGATGCAGACCGTCACGACCTCACACGAGGTCACCCTCGGCACGAACGATCCCGCCCTCGTCAACGGCGACCCCGTACTCCTGCGGCAGCTGCTGCGCGTCTTCCTGGAGAACAGTCTCAAGTATACGCCGGAGGGCGGTCACATCCGCGTTTCCTCCGTGGGGACGGCGGACGGCAGCAGGGTCATGGTGACCATCGCCGACGACGGCATCGGCATCGCGCCCGAGCATCAGCCGCGCATCTTCGACCGGTTCTACCGCGTCGACTCCTCACGCACAAAGGAGACGGGCGGCTCCGGACTCGGACTCTCCATCGCACGCTGGATCGCCGAGCGGCACGACATCAGGATCTCGCTTCGAAGCGCCGTGAACGAAGGGACGAGCATCACGCTCGCAATTCCGACCATACACGAGTAACCCTCGGCATTCCTCGTTTTCCTTGGAACGGAAACGGTGAAGATGTGGACGGGCTCTTCGGAAAAGCTGATACATGAAATGAAATGATTTCGTGTATCAGCTTTTTATGATACAATGAGAAAAAGAAAAAGAAAGGCGGATTGCTATGAAAATCCTCATCACCGGAGCAACAGGACAGTTGGGGTACGACTGCGTGGAGGAGTGCAAAGCGCGCGGGCACGAGGTACACGGTGTTTCCTCGAAGCTCTTCC
>CALJPB010000418.1 GCA_937981305.1 uncultured Selenomonas sp. | reverse complement strand
ATGTTTCGATAGGTCACGGCGTTCATTGCGGATTTAAAGTCAAAGTAGCCGCCGCGTTCCTCTTCCTGCTTGTACGCGTAGCACCGCCGCGCAAACTCAGCCGCCGCAAGTCCCAAATGCTGCGCTGCGAACTCTTGCGTAATGTCGAAAGTCCGCCGCCCCTTGCGCCCCTCAGCGAAAAATTCCGTCATTGCGCCCCATCCGATCACCTTGTCAATCATGCTACTTTCTCCTGTCCTCGCGCATCCGCGCCGCCATCCTGCCGATCAGCGGCGACCGCCGCGCCTGTCTCATCCGATTCGCCCGCCGTGTCCGCTGTCATGTGCACGCGTTCAGCGTTTTGCTTTTCGCCTCTGTATTCGGGCAATGCGGCGATGTACTCATCTAGGCGGGATTCTTTCACGCGCCGATTCGCACCGCCCGCGCCCTGTGTCCATATAATTTCACCGCGTGCCATGCGCTGCATAACGCGCTGTTTTCCGCACCCGAGCCGCGCCGCGACCTCATCCAGATTGAGAAGCCGATCTTCCTGCTTCCTCAGTTCGGGGATAATTGCGGCAACCTCAGCCGCTATGGCGGGGATAAGTGCCGTCATTGCGTCCTCCACTGCTCGCGTGACTTCCCATGCAAGCAGACTCGTGAGTGTGTCCCGCGCCCCCGTGCCGCTGTCATGTGCTGCGCGTTCGTGCCGATCTGCAGCGGTCACCGTGCCGCCATCGGGGAAGAGTGCCGCTGCGCGTTCTCTTTGCCCGCTCTCGTGCCGCTTCTTCATGCCGTGCCTCCTTTCCATGTGTCCATAAATGCCCGCCATCCCGCCGCAATCGCCCCTATGAGACGCGACACGCGCCCCCGCATAGGTTTTGTTGCGCCGCTCTTTTCGCCGCCGTCAATGGCGGCTTTTTTCGTGATTGTTCCGCCGTAGGTGCGGCGCAGATATGCCGCCATCTCACGGGTGATATACACGTCCCATCCTGCACCGATCAGGCGTTTAAGAAGGGCATAGCGGCGTTCTGTCTGCACGCCGCCCGCCGCCTCCATATAGGCGCGTGTCGCCTCCTCTACGGTGATATGTGCGGGGAACTCGTAGACAGCCCGCCTCATGCCGCGCCTCCTCGCTCCTGCATCGTAAGGTGTCCTTTTTCAGCGGGGCGGCGCATGTAGATTGTGCCGCCGTGCTCCGCTTTCAACTTCTCAGCCGACGAACGGGGAAGGTATACCGTCCATCCGTGCTCAAGCAGAAATTTCAGCTGGTTATAGCGGCGTTCGGTCTTTGCCTCACCTACTACGCGCATATACTCCCATGCCGCCTCGCCCGCGCTCATGTGCGCGGGGAACTGGTACATGACGCGTTCTTCCCCCTGTTTGATCTTCATTGTGCGCCTCCTATTTTCCCTTATCTGCATATGTATTTTAACAAGTTGCATTTATGCTACATCGTGGCTAAAAAAAATAGTGTTCAGTTCCTCCTTGTTGAGTTGCAGAGCCTTTGCAATCTCTGCCACTTCCCGAATAGTGAATTTCTCCCCCTTTCCTGCTATCTTCCTGTAAAGTGTAGCACGATCAATCGAAACAGCGTCCGCAAGGCTTGCTACACTATATCCCTGTTCGACAATACGCCCCTTTAACTTGTTGATTTTTACCACTTTTACACCTCCTTTTATCCCTTGTTTGCAACTACTATTTCAGATTATCCCATATACGCGATTTTGTCAAAGGTTTGTTTTGCGCCTATGCAAATATATTTGTTCTTTACCCTTTTCTTATTGCAAAAATGCGAATTAACTGCTATGATACAAACAAGGAGTGAATAACTATGACACTAGGCAACAGAATAAAGGCGCGACGAAAGCGTTTAGGACTTTCCGTTGATGATGTAGCCGCCGCACTTGGGAAGAATCGTACAACAATTTATAGATACGAAAGTCAAGAAATAGAAAACTTGCCCGCTTCCGCTTTAGGTCCTTTGGCTAGAGTCCTTCGTACGACCCCCGCCGATCTAATGGGTTGGCAATTTGACCCTCCTCCAAAGAAAAGTGTTCGCCTCCCTGTCTTAGGATCTATGGTGGCGGGTGTCCCCGTTAAAAAGAGCGGGGACGTGGTAGATTACGAAGAAATAGACGGAGAATTGGCTAGTACGGGCGCATTTTTTGCTCTCCTCGTTCCTGACGCATCAATGGAGCCAGTTCTTTTTAAGAACGATATTGTCATTGTTCGCTATCAACCGATTGTCGAGACTGGCGACATTGTCGTTGTATGTATCAGTGACGATAATGCAACCGTGAAAAAAATCCGTAAAGAAGATGGCGGGATTATGCTCATTGGCTATAATACCGCCGTCTATGAACCGCGTTTCTATAGCGATGATGAAATGTTGTCTTTACCCGTCCAGATTCTAGGCAAGGTGGTTGAACTCCGGCGCAAGCTGTGACTGTACACGATGCGTCGCGACCGTTCCCCGTATCTGATTCGAATACGACCCTGCCATTCTGCCGTTACACTTTGAAGGAGTGATTTCAATGACCGATCTGCAACCCATGAATGAATCCCTGTTCGAGGATATCAAGCACATCAACGAATACGGGCAGGAGTATTGGAGCGCACGCGAACTTATCCCCGTACTTGAGTATAACGAATACCGCTTTTTCAAGAAGGTTATCGACAAGGCGATTGAGGCGTGTGCATCCAGTAAGAACGCGGTATCAGACCATTTCGTGCACGCGCACGATATGGTTGATATTGGCAGCGGGGCAGCGCGCAAGGTCGATGACTACCACCTTTCGCGCTATGCCTGTTATCTCGTTGCGATGAACGGCGACCCGCGCAAACACGCCGTCGCCCTCGCTCAAACGTATTTTGCCGTCAAGACCAGACAGCAGGAACTTGTAGAGAACTATGATGCACTCACCGAGGAGCAGAAACGTCTCACCATCCGTAACGAGATGAAGGAGCACAACAAAGCCCTCGCCGCCGCTGCACAAGAAGCGGGTGTTATCAGTCCTCAAGAATATGCCATCTTTCAGAACGAGGGATACAAGGGGCTCTATGGCGGGTTAGGAGCGCAGGGCATTCACAAGCGCAAAGGGCTAAAAAAAGGTCAAAAGATACTAGACCACATGGGAAGTACCGAGCTTGCCGCGAATCTCTTCCGCGCAACGCAGACAGAGGAAAAACTGCGCCGCGATCAGGTGCGGGGCAAGGAGAACGCGAACAAGACGCATCATGACGTAGGGTGCAAGGTACGGCAAACGATACAGGATTTAGGCGGGACGATGCCCGAGAATCTCCCAACGCCCGATCAGAGCATCCAACAGATTGAACGCGCACAAAAGAAGCGTCTCAAGGATGCGAAGGGCAAGAAGCAATAAAAAGCCGCCATCGGGGCGGCAGGAGGTTTTTCATGACCTATTCAGCGGATTATCTCGCCGATCTCATGGTACGCATGGCGGCGTTCTCATGAAATAAAAAGCCGCCCGCCATGCTGCGAACATGACAGGCGACCAAGGGCAAGCATCCCGATCGGGGAATACTCAACCACGCAAGGAGAGTATATCACACCTTCGGGCTTGTTTGCCATAGGCAAATACGCTTTGGAGGTGTTTTATTATGGCAACGATCCGCACGCGCAAACGGGGAAAAACATTCTCGTACTCGTTCGACGCGGGCAAGCATCCCGCAACAGGACGGCGGCGCATCGTAGAGCGCGGGGGATTCTCCACCGAACAGGCTGCATATGACGCAGGTGCGGCGGCCTACGCCGCATGGAAGGCGGGCAATATCCGAATCACATCCGAGCGCGTCCCGCTGCGTGACTATCTCGCCGCATGGGTGGAGAATGTCGCCCGTCCGAACGTCGCACAAGGGACGTATGGCGGCTATGTGACAACGATCCGTGCCCGCATCGTTCCATACATCGGCGGTATCATTCTGCAAGACCTTCGCCCGCGTGATGTTGACCGTTGGATGTCTCAGCTTGCCGCCGAGGGCTTTTCCCGTCACACGATTGCAGGGGCGCGTGTGGTGCTCTCCAACGCTCTGAAATATGCGGTCTATCCCGCCGAACTCATCGCCGCGAATCCATGCGCGGGGTTATCCGTGCCGCGATCTGCACCCGCCGCCGTTATCCCACGCGTTATCATATCGCCCGCCATCCTCGCCGCACTCTTTCAAAAGTTCCCCGAGGGGCACAAGTACCATATCATTTTTCGCCTTGCCTATCACACGGGGGCGCGGATCGGTGAGATACTGGGGCTATCGTGGGATGATATCGACATTGACGCGGGGCGCATCGTCATTCAGCGGCAAATTGTCCATGACAAGACAGGCGGCGGCTACTTCTTCACCGTGCCGAAAACAGACGCAGGACGGCGCACGCTCTACGTTGACGGCGTACTTCTTGCCGCGCTGCGCAAATGGCGGGCGACCTGCTCCATGAATGCCGTTCGCATGGGCGGGGCGTATCAATGCACCTATGAGACGGCGGCGGGATTGCTCCACACAGAACCACGCGCCGAAACGCCGCCCGAGGATTGGACGCTTCGCGCTCTCGTATGCGTTGACCGCTTCGGGCTTCCCGTCCGTTACGGTACTGTTCAATCCGCACTCAAGGCGTTTGGACTGAATGCGCATAGCTTCCGTCATACCCACGCGACGCGCCTTATTGAGGCAGGGGCTAAACCCGTTGACGTTGCAGCCCGTCTGGGACACAGCGACGCGACCATTACGCAGAATCTCTATACGCATGATACCGATGAGATGAGGAAGGAGACAGCCGCCATCTTTGCGCGGATTGTAGGCGAATGAACACCGCGCCTACAGCGGTCTTTTACATCCTTTGGTCCACCATAGAAAGGACGTAGGCAACGTGTAGGCAAATCCGCAAAAAGAGAGCGACGAACCGCATAACGGCGCGGTTTATCGCTCTCATCGTTTATTATACTACAGTATAGCATAGTGAAAAAATTCATGCACCATTATAATATAAAAAAGCTTGAAAGTCCATATTTTACGGGCTTCGCGTGTTTTTCTCCACCATTGGAGAAAATGCCGCATACGTACCATTTGCGGGAATTTGCAGGCAACGTGCAGGCAAACAAAAAGCCCACGCTGCCTGTCCCGCGTTCATGTGTGCGAAGAGCCGGTACATAACGCGCTCTTCCCCCTCTTTGCTCTTCATTGTGTTCCACTTTTTATTCGGATTTCTGATTTTTTTAAGCCGCTTGCTTTCAGTTGTGTTTTCCGAATTTCCGCTATATAATCGACGTGAGGAGGTTTTATTTATGGGCACGTTTTCAGAGCGTTTGAAGGCTTCTATGCGAGCGGAAAACATGAAAGCGGTTGAACTTCATGAGTTGACAGGTATAAGTAAAGCGTCGATTAGTGAATACCTATCGGGCAACTATGAACCAAAACAACGTAATATATTCAAAATAGCACAACGCCGCCACCGTTCCCCGTGTCTGATTCGGATACGCCCCCGCCATGCTGCCCATATATAAATGGAGGTTTTCATGCCCTATTCAGCGGATTATCTCGCCGATCTCATGGTACGCATGGCGCACCATTCCACCGCCATTGAGGGGAATACACTCACACAAGGAGAGACGAAAAGCGTACTCATTGACGGCTATATCCCCCGTGCGATGGATATGCGCGAACTGAACGAGATACTGAACTACAAGGCGTTCATGCCCTTTCTCGTCGAGCACACGCAGGAAGCCGCGCCGCTCTCGCTCGCCCTCATCCGTGAGGTGCACGCGCTTCTTTGCAGGGACGCAATCGAGAGTGTGCCGGGGCAGTTCAAGACGCGCCCGAATCTCATCATCGGCGCGGATTTTACCCCTACACCGCCCTATCTCGTGCCCGCTGCACTCACGGATTGGATTGCGAACCTGGACGCGCAAATGGCGGCGGCGGTATCTGATTCAGACAGGGTGCTCGCTCTTTGCCGTCAACACATCGCCTTTGAACACATTCACCCCTTCCCCGACGGGAACGGGCGCGTAGGGCGTGCCCTCATGGTATACAGCTGCTTCCTCGCCGATCTAACCCCGATCGTTATCCCCGTCGAGCGGCGCAAGGAATACATCAACTATCTCAACACAGGAGACTTGAACGGATTCGCAGCCTTTGCCGCCGATCTGCAAGCAGAGGAACGCGAGCGCATGGCGGCGTTCTCATGAAATAAAAAGCCGCCCGCCCTGCGCGAACATGGCAGGCGACCAAGGGCAAGCATCCCGATCGGGGAATACTCCACCACGCGCGGTATCATTCTGCAAGACCTACGCCCTCGACGGCAAGTTGACGTTGGATGCCTCAACTTGCCGCCGAGGGCTTTTACGGAATTTTCGCAACCGAAAAGACCGCTCACCCGGCGCACGCTCCCTCATCGAATATAAATTTGACGCAAAAAATTTTTTACACTATAATGAATCCGAATCAGAGAAAAGGAGGCGATCCACTCATGCAGCGACTTACGGTCGGCGGGTGCGTGCTTGCCGTCCTTATCGCTCTCGCGAGCTTCCACATCTGCGAAGCCGCAGAGGATATGCGCTTTGTCGATGCGGAGGACGATACGGGCTACTACGTCGATGCCGCGAGCATCGTCCGCGTCTCAGACACGGAACGCGATGCGGTCATCGCTGTTGTCAAGGCGACAGAGAACCGCCGTTACGTCTATCGTACGCGCCTCTACCCGCAGGCAGGAACGTATCAGTTCGTCTCCGCGCGCGTCGAGGTCTATGATACAAAGGAAGTGCTGCGTACAACGCAGGGCATGGATGCACCGCAAAAATACACCCCCGCTTCACCGCTCAGAGGCATTGCGGACTTTATCGAAGAACTTCTAAATCAAAAGAAGCAGGCAAGATAGGAGGAGAACATTCATGCAGCAAAAAATCTGTGCACTCGTACTGACCCTGGTGCTCGCACTCACATCCTTCGGCACGGCACTCGCTGCAGAGCCGCCCAACGCCGTCCAAGCCAAACTCGCCCTCATCGAGCAGGACACCTACGGACAGGAACAGACCGGTGCGCTCATCGACCGCATCAACCGGCTCGAACGCGACTATGACGGCACGCACCGCGCGGGCAGCCTGATGGCACGCATCGACGCGATCTACGACGAGGTCTATACGAACAGTACAACCCCGTCCGTCCTCATGAACCTCAACGCGATCGAGTGGAACATCAACCACGAGACGAGTCTGCGTTCCGTGCAGGAGCGCGTCAACGAGATGGAGATGGCACTCCTCGGAAAGACCACCACGGGTACATTCCAAAAGCGGATCTCCGCACTCTCCGTCGCCTCCTTCGGCACGAAGGAGATCCCCGTCACCCCCGTCTCGGTTCCTGCAAACACCCTCGTCAAGGTTGCACTCGTGACCCCCGTCAACGCCAAGAATCTCAAGGTCGGCGACACCATCGAGTACCAGGTTGCGGACGATGTATTCGTCGGCGATGCCCTTGTCTTTACCAAGGGCTCACGCGGCGAGGGTACGGTCACAAAGGTAAAACAGTCGAAGAACTTCGGCCGCAACGCGCAGGTCGACATCGACTTTAAGAACACCAAGGCACTCGACGGCACCTATGTCACCACCTTCATCGGTGAGGAAGCAAAGAAGGAAATGCAGCACCTCGCCATGGCAGCCGGCGCATCGCTCGCAGGCATCGCCGTCCTTGGACCTCTCGGCATCGTCGCAGGTGCATTCGTCCACGGCAAGAACATCGACCTGCCCGCCGGCACCACGCTCTACATCCAGACGCAGAGCGATACCACCGTCTACGGCGTACAGACCACCTACGACAGCGCCGCCCCGTTCCAGGCTGTGGCGGCATCCTCCTCGCATAGCGAGGACAACGACACGAGCGTCTACAACGATAAAGTGTAAACGTCCATCAAAAAAACTCACGCGATTGCGTGAGTTTTTTTGATGGATAGAATCAACGGACGAAGAAGCCCGCCAGTTTCATATTTTCATCGTACGTGAGACGATAGACGACGGCGGTCGCCTTGTAGCCCACGGCGAGCTCGCAGATGACATACCACTTGTCGCCCTCCTTGCCCGCCGTCATGAGCGGCTTGCCGACAGCACCGCGCGGTCCCCACTTCGGTGCGAACTCCGCCTTTGCCCCCGTGACCTGCTCCGCCGTCAGATGTGGACGCAGCTCTGCGGTCGCTTCCGCCTGAAGCCCGGTGATATCGTCCTTTTCAAAGCGCGTGATCGTCGCCATCACGTGCTGCTCGACGACCTGCACATCAAACGGGGCCTGCACCTCTGCCGTCTGCTCCGCAGCAGGTGCCGCCGTCTCTGCGGCATACACGGGAGACGCGGCATACGCACCGCCGACGATCAGAGCTGCGGCAAGCGCACGCGAGAGTTTACGAAACATCATAAAATACCTCCTAAAAAACCAAAAAGAGCCTGATACATCAAAGCAGATGAATCCTACTTTACACACGAGAAGCACGCAAGCGACTCCACACACTCGACCGTGACCTCACGATAGAGAGCCTTGAGTCGTGCCTCAAGCTGTTCCTTCGTATCATACGGCGGCGTAAAGAAGCCCATGCGCGTATAGAGATGCTTCACCACGAACTCCGTGCGCGGATTCCCGCCGAGCACGAAGACCGACCCCGTGAGCCGTCCGCCGGGGCGCAGCACGCGGTGCACCTCGCTCCACGCCGCCTCCTTGTCGGGGAACGCGTGAAAGCCGTTGATGGAGACTGCCGCATCGAAAAAACTATCCTCGAACGTCAAATTTCCGACATCGCCCTCCACGAACGCGACGTTATGCACACCGATGGCATCCGCACGCGCACGCGCCGCCGCGAGCATCGCGGGCGAGTAGTCGAGGCAGGTGATGTCCGCATTCGGCAGCTCCGCATAGACGGGCAGTGAGAGACAGCCCGTCCCGACCGGCACTTCGAGCAGTTTTCCCTCGAACCCCTCGTGCGCCGCACGCAGGGCAAGGCCGACATAGCGGCTCACACCGTTTCTGTCCAGTCCCCACACGAGCCGCGAGACGAACTTGCCCGACCACGTCGAGTACGTCATCATCCCGTCGTACAGATTCGCAAGCCGCCCCACCGAATGATACGCCCCTCGGATCTTCTCATACCGCCGCAGTTCTTCGTCCATCATGACACCCTTTCTCACCATCATCGGATTGTATTCTAGCATAAAATGCGTGCGGGTTCAAATCATGGAAGGAACCTTGCGAATGTCTACCAAACGTGATACAATTTTATGCAAGGAGATGATTCGCATGGCAAAGACAGAAACACTGCATATCCGTCTCGAACCGGAACTCAAGTCTGCCGTCGAGGGGACCTTCCAAACGCTTGGACTCTCTGCTTCCGAAGCAGTCAACATCTTTTTCCATCAGGTGCTGCTGCACGACGGTCTGCCGTTCGCCGTCCGAAAGCCACGTTTCAATCCGGAAACGCTCGCTGCTCTGCGTGAATCCGACGCAATTGCAAGCGGCGCACTGCCTGCAAAATCCTACGCGAGTGCAGCTGACCTCATTCGAGAAGCGCAGGAGGAAATTCGTGCTGAGTATTAAGCAGACTGCACAGTTCAAAAAGGATTTGAAAGCCGCCATCAAACAGGGCTGCGACCTCGACCTCCTCGCCCACATCATCGACACACTTGCACGGCATGAGCCGCTGCCGGCGCATCACCGCGACCACGCGCTGTCTGGCAGGTATCGCCATCATCACGAATGCCACATCACTCCAGACTGGCTTCTCATCTACCAGATTCGCGAGGACACACTGATTCTCTCGCTCACCCGTCTTGGCAGCCACGCCAAACTCTTTCGACTCTGACCGCTCACTGTGCGGTCTTTTTTTCTGCGTGGATTCAAATCCCCATTATATAGACACGCTCCCGATTCGGTGGTAAACTTTAAGAAGTTACTGAAAACAAAGGAGAGATCACCATGCACGCGCGTTCCTACCTCACACTCATCCTCGCGGCTGCACTCGCAGCACTCACGGGCTGCGGCACGGACGCGGCAAAGGAAGCACCGCCGCCGCTCGTACGGACGGTGACGGTCGGCGATGCCGCCGCGGCGGAGGGCGGTTACACGGGTACGGTACGCGGACGCTACGAGACGCGGCTCGCCTTTCAGGTCGGCGGACAGATTCTCTCGCGCAACGTGAACGTCGGCGCACACGTCCGCGCGGGCGATGTCCTCATGGTGATCGACGCACGCGACGTGCAGCAGCAGGCGAACGCGACAAACGCAGCAGTCTCTGCCGCACGTTCGCGCTACGAACTTGCACGCACGGAACGAGCACGCTACGAGCAGCTTTTCGCCGCACAGGCGATCTCGGAGGCGATGCTCGACCAGTACCGCACGAACGAACGCGCCGCCGAGGCAGCGTACCGTCAGGCAGTCGCGCAGGACACGGCGAGCCATAACGCACTCGGCTACACGAACCTCGTCGCGGGTGCGGACGGCGTGATCTCGAACATCACGGCGGAGGAGGGACAGATCATCGCCGCAGGGCAGACGGTCATGACGCTCACGCAGGAGGGCGAACGCGAGATCGAGATCGCCGTGCCCGAGAGCCGTCTCGCAGAGGTCTCCGTCGGTATGCCCGCCGCCGTCGCCCTCTGGGCGAACAGTGCCGCCTACACGGGCATACTGCGCGAGCTCTCGCCCGTGCCCGACGCGGCGACACGCACCTATACGGCGCGGATCGCGCTCACGGATGCGCCCGCCGACCTCCCGCTCGGCATGACGGCACGCGTCCGCCTCGGTGCATCCGTCCAAGACGGTGTCTCCATTCCCCTCTCCGCGCTGTATCAGACGAGCGATACGGCGCAGGTCTACATGGTCGAGGACGATGTGGTGCATCTCGTCCCCGTCACCGTCACGGCATTCCGCACAAACGATGCCCTCGTCACGGGGCTGCCGCAGGGCGCACGCATCGTGACGGCGGGCGTGCACCAACTCCACGAGGGAGAGAAGGTGCGGACGAAATGAGAAACCTCACAGAGCTCTCCCTGCGTCACCGCGCACTCGTCTGGTACTTCATCATCGTCTTTGCCGTCGGTGGCATCTTTGCCTACAATGCACTCGGACGCATGGAGGATCCCGCCTTTACCATCCGCCAGATGGTGATCTCCGCCGCATGGCCGGGTGCAAGCGCGGAGGAAATGCAGGAGCAGGTCACGGACAAACTCGAACGGCGTTTTCAGGACACCCCGGGGCTGAAACAGATCCACAGTGAGACACGCGCGGGACAGACCACGATCTACGTCCAGCTGCGCGACGATGTGGATGCGTCGGAGATTCGCCCGACGTGGCGCGACGTGCGGAACTTCGGCGAGGACGTAAAGCGCGACCTGCCCGATGGTGTCTACGGGCCTTTCTACAACGACCGCTTCGACGACGTGTACGGCTCGGTCTACGCCATCACGGGCGCGGACTACAGCGATGAGGAGCTGCGCAGCATGGCGGAGGACGCACGCCGCCGCATCCTCGCCGTTCCGAGCGTGCAAAAGGTCGAGCTGATCGGCGTGCAGAGCGAGCACGTCTACGTCGAGATCGCCCTCGAACGGCTCGCACAGCTCGGCATCCCCCCGACCGCCATCACGGACGCACTCGCCGCGCAGGATGCAATGGCGACGAGCGGCAGCACCGAGACGGAGAGCGACACCGTACAGCTGCGTGCCTCGGGCGTGTTTGAAAACATCGAGGACATCCGTGCGCTCCCGATTGCGGCAAACGGGAAAATCTTTCGTCTCGGCGACATCGCAAGCGTCGAGCGCAAGGCGGTTGACCCATCCGAGCCGCGTATGCTCTACAACGGTGCGCCCGCCGTCGGCATCGCCGTCTCCATGGAGGCGGGCGGCAACATCCTCGCCCTCGGCGAAAACCTCAAAGAACTGACCGCCGCGATCCAACAGGATCTCCCGCTCGGTGCCGAGTTGCACGAGGTGTCGAATCAGCCCGCCGTCGTGCAGCACTCCATTCACGATTTCGTCGAGACGCTTGCACTCGCGATCCTCATCGTCCTCGCCGTCAGCTTCCTCTCGCTCGGACTGCGCACGGGGCTTGTCGTCGCGGGCTGCATCCCGCTCGTCCTCGCGGGTACGTTCGTCGCCATGTATATGCTCGGCATCGATCTGCACAAGGTCTCCCTCGGTGCACTGATTATCTCGCTCGGTCTCCTCGTGGACGATGCCATCATCGCCGTTGAGATGATGAGCGTACAGCTCGAGCGCGGGATGGGACGCTTCGACGCAGCGTGCTATGCCTTTACCCAGACGGCGAAGCCCATGCTCACAGGTACGCTCATCACCTGCGCGGGCTTCATCCCCGTCGCATTCTCCAAGGGCATGGCGAGTGAGTTCTGCGCCGCGCTCTTTCCCGTCATCGGCATCGCCCTCGTCCTCAGTTGGATCGTCTCCGTTATGGTCGCGCCACTTTTCGGATACTATCTCATTCGCGTCAAAAAAATGGAGGAGGGCGTGCACGATCCGTACACGAGCCCCTTCTATCGCCTCTTTCGCCGCGTGCTCACAACATTTCTCGCGCACCGCGCCGTCGTCCTCGTCGGCACCGTCCTCCTCTTTGCCCTGAGCCTTGCGGCATTCCCGCACATCAAACAGACCTTTTTCCCGCCCTCGCTGCGCCCCGAGCTGCTCGTGCGCCTAACCCTGCCGCAGGGTGCATCCATGCAGGCGACGGCAGCGGAGGCGGATCGTCTCGCTGACCTCCTCGCCGCGCACAGCGACAAAATCCAAAACTACGCTGCCTACATCGGACGCTCCACACCGCGCTTCGTCCTCACCGTCGATCCAAAGGCGGACGCGGCGAACAGCGCCCAGTTCGTCATCACCGCGAACGACACCGCGGCACGCGAGGAACTTGCCGCCGTGATTGCCGCCGCACGCAGCGACGAACTCTCGGGCGTGCGCGTCACAACACAGTACATCCAGACGGGACCGCCCGCTGACTTCCCCATCATGCTGCGCGTCTCTGCACCCACGACGGACGAAGTGCGCCGCGTCGCCGAGGAGGTCGCCGCCATCACCGCTGCCGATCCCGCCGCGACGAACGTCCACCTCGACTGGACGGAGAAATCCAAGACCGTCCGCATCGACTTCGACAAGGACAAGCTGAAACTCTACGGGATCAGTGCAAAGGCAGTCAAGCAGATGCTCTACACCGAGCTGACGGGCGCACAGGCGGCGGAGTTCTACACGGGCGACCGCAATATCGGCATCGTCCTGCGCCTTGCCGAACGCGACCGCACGAACATCGAACGCCTCGGCGAGCTGCCGATTGCGACAGCGGGCGGCAGCGTCCCCCTCGCGCAGATCGCGCATCTCTCCTACGGCGCGGAGGACGGCTTTATCAAGCGGTACAACCTGCGCCCAAGCATCATGGTACAGGCGGAGGTCAGAGAGGGCGAGGGCAACGATGCCGCGCTGCGCATTTACAAAGCGACCGAGGAGCTGCGCCGCAGCCTCCCCGCCGGCACGACCATCGAGACAGCGGGCGCGCTCGCGGACTCCGCTGACTCCATGCACTACCTCATGCAGCCGCTGCCCGCCATGATCTTTATCATCATGACCCTCCTCATGCTCCAGCTCGGCAGCATGGGCAAGATGACGCTCACCCTCCTCACCGCACCGATGGGGCTCATCGGCGTTGCGTTTGCCATGCTCGTCACCGACTCCGCGCTCGGCTTCGTCGCCTACCTCGGCGTACTCGCCCTCTTCGGCATGATTATCCGCAACTCCGTCATCCTCATCGACCAGATCAAAAAACATGAGGAGGCGGGTGAGCAGCCTATGGATGCCATCATTGACTCCGCCGTCCTGCGTTTCCGCCCCATCATGCTCACCGCCGCCGCCGCCATCCTCGGAATGCTGCCACTCATGCGCAGCATCTTCTGGGGGCCCATGGCGGTCGCCATCGCGGGCGGACTGATTGTGGCAACGGTGCTGACACTCTTGGTACTGCCCGTCATGTATGCCGTCGCGTATCGGGTGAGGGAGTAGGTGGTCAGAGCCATCAACCACGAAAAAGGAGGTCACTCCATGAACATCCACACAGACACCATGATTTCCATGACCGAAGCAAACCAAAATTTTTCCAAGGTCGTACAGCTTGTCGACGAAAAAGGAACTGCGGTCATTCTAAAGGACAATACGCCGCGCTACCTCGTTATCGACATCCGGCAACTCGGACATAGCGAAACCTTGCCGGATGCAGACGTGCTTGCCGTCTCTCGACAGCTGATGGAACAAAATAGAGCAGCTTATGAGGTGCTGGCACGATGATCCTCCTGACAAAAGGGCAAGTGCTTCAGATGCACGCAGAACTGATTGCCGCAACCGGCGGCAGCAGCGGTATCCGCGACGAAGCACTTCTCGACGCCGCCTTGGCAACACCGTTTATGTCCTTTGGCGGCATGGATCTCTATCCGTCCCTTGAACAAAAAGCCGCACGCCTCGGCTATGGTCTCATCAAAAACCACGCCATGATCGACGGGAACAAACGCATCGGCGCACATGCCATGCTCGTCTT
Source organism: uncultured Selenomonas sp. (assembly GCA_937981305.1). GTDB lineage: Bacteria > Bacillota > Negativicutes > Selenomonadales > Selenomonadaceae > Centipeda. The sequence continues at coordinate 4,421 of CALJPB010000418.1, read as the reverse complement.
CCTTGCATTAAACGGCATCCGTCTGCAATACACACAGGAAGAACTCTACACCATCATCCTAGATGTTGCCGCAGGAAAAAGCCCGCAGGAAAATCTGCGGACTTGGATCGAAGCACACAAACAATACCTAGGGAATCGTTGATAAATTCAGCTTGCGTCTCTTGATGCATCTTTTTCGTCTGCACTGTACCCTAGCATCTTCCACATAGTTTTATGCGTAGATTTTTCCTCCTTGTTCGAACGAAAAATCTACGCCAATCTGACGGACTTCATTTTATCAGCGATTCGTCAATTTTTCTCATACGGGTGGATAATCAGCGCACCGTCCTTGTACTCGCCGATGTAGATGTCCTTGAGCGCGTAGCCCGCCGTGCGCAGCTCGGAGTTGAGCCAGACGCGGTCCTTTTCGATGAGTTCGAGGATGTCCTCATCCAGCTGTCCGTCGAGGATGAGCGGATAGCGCGCATTCTGCTCGCCGTACTGGATGACGGTGAGCTGGCCGTTCGGCTCGAGCACGGCACGTTTCACGTCTTTGATGTAGTAAACGCCCGCCATGCGGAGTTTCAGCGTGATGTCATGCGCGAGCATTCCGTGCCGCATACACTCATCCATGAGGATTTTGCCGCGCTCGATCACCACGGCGGGACTGCCGTCGACGAAGTCCTTGATCGCACCGCTGTTCATCTTGAGATATTTCAGAACCAGCACGAGCAGCGTCCACGCGATCAGCACGAGCAGGAAGTCCAGAATGGAGATGGCGTTGTTGTAGATCACGCCGCCAATGATGCCGCCGAGAACGTAGTTCTGCACCTGATCGGTCGCGGAGTTCGGCGCGAGGTTGCCCTTGCCGAGCAGGTTGATCTGGAGGATGAGACACAAAAGTCCGAGCGCGAGCTTGCCCAGCATCAGAGAGTAGATCAGCATGTCAGTCCTCCTTGTCCACAATCTTCACGTCGCGGTTCAGGAGATGCGTCCGCTCGTACTGAAATGAGGTAAAGTCCGCATTGAACGTCACCGTGTAAAACGTCCCCTGCACATCGACGAGCATCCCCTGCTTCAAATACGTCGAGTTGGTGCGGATCTCCTGCACGGGCACATCCAGATCCACGCTGAGGCTGTGGAGGAACTGCGCCATGCGCGAGGTCGCCTCCACATCGCTCTTTGTACGGTTGTAGTCGTTCCACTGCACACCACCGAGGAATGCGACCGTGAGAAACAGAATGACGATGAGGTCGCGGTAGCGCGTCGCGAGGCGGTTGCGCAGATGCTTCACACTCACGAACAGGAGCGCAGCGAGTGCGAGAAATGAAAGCGCATACCAGACATTATCGCCGAACCGGCTGTGCGCCGTGATGTAGTCGTAGGTATAAAAATTCAAGAAGCCCCCTCCTTTTCCGCCTGTAGATTACTACGAGGGGTGCGCCGCGTCAAGCATTTTATCGTGTAAATATGTATTCAGTATGCGATTTTGTTTTCCCTGCTCCATCTGCTATAATATTGAAATTATCCGCAGAGATAACGGAGGGACAGACCTCCGCAGCGGATAATGGAACTGTTTTCTGTGTATGAGGGATGTGTTCCGCATCCCGGCGGGAGAGAGACGCCATGAAGGGTGAGCTGTATATCAAGGAAAAACGGTGCAAGGGCTGCGGCATCTGCGCTGCGTTCTGTCCGAAGAAGGTGCTCGAGGTGAGTCTGCTCGGCAAGATCACGCCTGTCCGCCCCGAGGACTGCATCGCGTGCGGGCAGTGCGAGATGCGCTGTCCCGATTTTGCGATATTCGTAGAGAGGAGGGCGTGAGATGGCTGAGACAAATGCACGGCTCATGCAGGGCAACGAGGCGGTCGCCGAGGGTGCGATTGCGGCAGGTGTGACGTTCTTCGCGGGCTATCCGATCACGCCGTCCACGGAGATCGCCGAGCAGATGGCGAAGATGCTGCCGAAGATCGGCGGCACGTTCCTCCAGATGGAGGACGAGATCGGGGCGATGGGCGCCATCCTCGGCGCGTCGCTCGCGGGCGCAAAGGTGATGGACGCGACGAGCGGCCCCGGCTTCTCGCTGAAACAGGAGCTGATCGGCTATGCCGCCTGTGCGGAGATCCCGTGCGTCGTGGTAAACGTGCAGCGCGTCGGCCCCTCGACGGGACAGCCGACCGCGCCGTCGCAGGGCGATGTCATGCAGGTGCGCTGGGGCACGCACGGCGACCATCCGATCATCGCGCTCTCGCCGTGGAGCGTGCGCGAGTCGTTCGATCTGGCGGTGATGTCGGTGAACTATGCGGAGCGTTTCCGCACGCCCGTCATTCTGCTGATGGACGAGATCGTCGGACATCTGCGCGAAAATGTCACCCTGCCCTCTGCCGAGGAGCTTGACATCTATCCGCGCCGTCTGCCGAAAAAGACACGCGCCGAGGGCTATCAGCCCTTTGCCGTGGGCGAGGATCTCGTGCCCGATGTGGCGCGCTTCGGCGACGGCTACCGCATCCACGTCACAGGGCTTCTCCACGATGAGACGGGCTTTCCCTCGGGCAGCCCCGCCGTCACGGAGAGCCTTCTGCATCGTCTGCACGAGAAAATCAATCGCGTGGGCGAGGAGATCATCCGCACGGAGGAGCACTTCATGGAGGACGCGGAATACGCCGTTGTCAGCTACGGCGGTACGGCGCGTACGGCATATGAGGCGGTACGCGCGGCGCGTGCGGAGGGGATCAAGGTCGGTTTCCTGCGTCTCAAGACGATCTGGCCGTTCGCGGATGCGGCAATCGGACGTCTCGCAGCTCGTGTCAAGGGCATTCTCGTCGCGGAGCTGAACTATGGGCAGCTCGTGGGGGAGGTCACGCGTGCGGCGCACGGTACGCCTGTCCGCCCGTGTCTCAAATACAATATGCTGGACTTCACGCCGCAGGAAATCACAGCGGCAATTCGTCAGATGAGCGAGGAGGTGCGGGCATGAGCACGGACATGAATGCACACGCGGAGATCGACCGCAGCTTTGAGCGGTATTTTCGTCAAAACCGCCTGCCCCATCTCTGGTGTCCTGGCTGCGGCAACGGCACGGCACTGAAGTGCATTGCCGAGGCGATTGAGGGGACGGAGGGCTTCACGCAGGACAACACCGTCATTGTCTCCGGCATCGGCTGCTCCTCGCGCGGTTCGGGTTATATGGATTTTGACACAGTGCATACAGCGCATGGACGAGCGATCCCGTTTGCAACAGGCATCAAGCTCGCACGTCCCGAGTTAAACGTCGTCGTCATTACAGGAGATGGCGACTGTACTGCCATCGGCGGCAACCATTTCCTGCACGGCTGTCGGCGCAACGTCGATCTTACGGTCATTCTCTTCAACAACAATATCTACGGCATGACGGGCGGGCAGTCCTCGCCGACGACACCGCCGGGCAAGATGACGGCGACCGCACCATACGGGACGATCGATCGACCGCTCGATGCGTGCCGCATCGCAGAGGCAGCGGGTGCGACCTACGTCGCACGCTCGACGGCGTTCCACGTCAAACATCTCGCGCAGATGATTGCGGGCGGCCTCGCAAATCACGGCTTTGCCCTCGTCGAGGCGATGGTACAGTGCCCAACCGCCTACGGGCGCAAGAACAAGATGGGATCGCCCGCCGCGATGCTCGAGTGGATGCGCGACTCTGCGGTCATGAAGGCGGCATGGGACAAGCTCCCGCCCGAGAAGCGCACACCGGAGAAGTTCCCCATCGGGCTGCTCTACGAATGCGCGGGCGAGGAGTACGGCATGGCGAACGTCGAGATTCAGCGGCGTGCGGGAGGGCTCTGATATGCAGAAGGAACTTCGTCTCTCAGGCTCGGGTGGACAGGGTGTCATTACCGCCGCCATCATCTTCGCCGAGGCGGCGACCGCGTGCGGAATGAATGTCGCACAGTCGCAGTCCTACGGCCCCGAGGCACGCGGCGGCGCATCCCGCTCCGAGGTCATTGTCAGTGACGGCGCGATCTATCATCCGCACGTCGAGCATCCCGACATCGTCCTCGCCATGACACAGGCGGCGGCGGACAAGTACGCGGGCGATCTCGATCCCGCAACGGGCATTCTGATCGTTGACAGCGAGCTCGTGCCAAATGTGCCGCAGGCGGCGCACGTCGCCAAAGTCCCCATCACCACGCTTGCCATCGATAAGATCGGCAAGGCGCTCTTTGCGAACATCGTCGCGCTCGGCGCGATCACGCACGTCTCCGGCATCGTCCCACTCGATGCCGTAAAGAAAGCAGTCACCCACCGTGTTCCCCCACACACCGTTGAGGCGAATATGCAGGCATTGATGGTCGGATACGAGGCGGCGGCGGAGTAAATTTCAAACACACAAAATCCTCTCACATCACCATGGACAGCACCCTAGATAACGGACAAGGAAGAAAAATCCCTCCTGTTGTAGAATA
>CALJPB010000417.1 GCA_937981305.1 uncultured Selenomonas sp. | reverse complement strand
TCCTGCGGATAAGCACGCAATCCATTGCGTAGCGAGGCGGTTGGATGGAGCGCGCATGACGGAGATGATCATAGCGTCTGAGATAATTCCGGTTTTGAAAATCTCTCGCTTTTGTGTTATGATACAGGGTGTTTTGAGATGGGAGGGTATGAGTGGCAGCGATAACATATGAGCTGATTCGCAAAGACGAGACGACGGGCGCACGCGCGGGCGTGATTCACACGCCGCACGGGAGCTTTCCAACGCCCATCTTCATGCCTGTGGGCACACAGGCGACGGTCAAGGGCGTATCGCCCGATGAGCTGCGCGATCTCGGTGCGGGCATCATCCTCAGCAATACCTATCATCTCTTTCTCCGCCCCGGCATGGAGCTCGTGCGCGAAGCGGGCGGGCTGCATCGGTTCATGCACTGGGACGGTGCAATCCTCACGGATAGCGGCGGCTTTCAGGTGTTCAGCCTTGGCGACCTCCGCAAGATCACGGAGGAGGGCGCGACATTCCGCTCCCACATCGACGGCTCGAAGAAGTTTCTTTCACCCGAGGTATCGATGGAGGTACAGAAGTGTCTCGGCTCGGACATTGCCATGGCATTCGACGAGTGCATTCCGTATCCTGCCGACCACGCCTATGCCAAGGCATCGACGGAGCGCACGCAGCGGTGGCTCGTGCGCTGCCGTGACGCAATGGCGGATGCAGAGGGGCAGGGACTTTTTGGCATTGTGCAGGGCGGTATGTACCGCGATCTGCGTGCATGGCACGCCGCCGAGGTGACGGCGCTTGATCTGCCGGGCTATGCCATCGGGGGACTGAGTGTCGGAGAGCCGCACGAGCTGATGGAGGAGATCCTCTCCTACACGGTGGAGCTGCTTCCCGCCAACAAGCCACGCTATCTCATGGGGGTCGGCACGCCGGATTACCTCCTCACGGGGGTACGGCACGGGATCGATATGTTCGACTGCGTTTTTCCGACGCGCGTTGCGCGCAACGGCATGGCGATGACGTGGACGGGGCGGCTCGTGATGAAGAACGCCGTGCATACGCACGACCACACGGTGCTTGAGGAGGGCTGTGGCTGCTACACCTGCCGCAACGGCTACACACGCGCGTACATCCGTCATCTCGTGCGCGCCGAGGAGATCTTCGGGCTGCGCCTCTTGACGCTCCACAACCTTTACTTCTTGCAGGAGTTCATGCGGCGTATGCGTGCGGCGATTATCGCGGGGACGTTCCCCGCATTTTATCAGGATTTTATGAATCACTATCATAAAAGATCATCTTAAAAGGAGTTGTATTTATGGATGCAGAAATGATGGCACAGCTGAGTTCGTGGGGACCCATTGTCATATTGGTGCTCTTCTTCTATTTCCTTCTCTATCGTCCGCAGAAGCAGGCGCAGAAGAAGCGTGATGCCATGCTTGCCGCGCTGAAGGTTGGCGATGAGATCATCACGCTCGGCGGGATGCACGGCAAGATCACGGCACTTGATGATAAGAGCGTGACGCTGCGTGTGGCAGAGAACGTGAACATTGTGTTTGAACGCTCGGCAATCAGCGCTGTGAATACGCCCGAGTGATACGGCGTATGGCAGATCAGATTTTAGCGGAACAAAAGAGCATACTGCGGCGGGAGATGCTTGCCCGCCGCCGTGTATTTTCGACGGAGGAGCGCAAAGAGGCGAGCCGCAGCATATGTGCGCGCACGGCACAGCTGCCTATGCTGAAGGCTGCGCAGACTATTATGCTCTATGCCTCCATGGCGGAGGAGATTGACCTTGTTCCGTTCATGGAGTCCCTGCTCGCGGACGGACGGCGCATCGTCCTGCCTGAGATCACGGGCAGGGGGACGATGGAGGCGCGGGAGCTGCCCGCGATGGATGCGCTGACGGACGGTGTTTTCGGTATAGCAACACCGGATCCCACGCGCGGCAGCATTGTCCCCCCCGAGGAGATTGATGTTATCATTGTCCCGGGAGCGGCATTTTCTTCGGACGGCGGACGTTTGGGGCTGGGCGGTGGTTACTATGACCGTTTCCTGCCGCGTGCGCGAAACGCCGTGCGGGTTGTGCTCGCCTTTGATTTTCAGATTGTTCCTGCTGTACCGATGGGTGTGCAGGACGCCCGCGTCGATGTCATTTTGACCGAGCGGCGCATGATTTCCTGCAATGGATACTACCTTGAGGAAGAGGTGTGAGGACTGTTGAGACAACATAGTCTGTTAAAGCTGGTGATTTCGATTGTGGTCATCATCGGCGCGTTTTTTTTCCTAGTTCAGCCACTCGCGAGCTCGATTCGGCAGGGACTTGACCTGCAGGGTGGAACGCACGTCGTTCTGGAGGCGGTCGATACGGAGCAGGCGCAGGTCAACGACGATGCGATGAACCGCGTCATTGCGATCATGGAGAAGCGCGTCAACTCGCTTGGACTGACCGAGCCAATCATCCAGCGCGAGGGGGAGCGTCGTGTCATCATCGAACTGCCGGGCATCAAGGATCCCGATGCTGCGATCCGAACGATCGGCAAGACGGCGATGCTCGAGTTCCGC
>CALJPB010000416.1 GCA_937981305.1 uncultured Selenomonas sp. | reverse complement strand
CCTCGTTGTATGCCGTCTCCACAACCTTCCCCACGTCCATATAGGAGTGGATGATCGTCCCATCGCCCGTTAAAATTGCAAGATGATGCGCAGGAAAACGCGGGCGAAAGCCAAACAGGAGAATATCCCCCGCCCCTGCCTCCCTGACAGGGATTTCATCAAGATACTTCCTGCACTCCTGACAGAGTTTTTCATCCTCCTTGAAGAGATGCCATGTCGCAGGATAGTCATAGTCGCCGACAAAGGCATCCCCTGTGAGCTGTGCGTGCACGCCGCGCACGAGTCCCACACAGTCACACGCCACACCGCGCACACACGCCTGATGAATCCATTTGCACCCGATCCACTGCCGCGCTTCGTTTACAATCTCCTCCCGCGTCATTGTTCTCTCTCCTCTCACGTCTGGAACTCGAAACTTCGGAGCTGCACCGACTGCCCCTCGGGGACAATGTTGCCGCCCTTCTTGAGCGGATACCCTACGGCGTAGTCGTTGCCGGGGATGTACGGCTCGCCCCGAAAGTTGATGAGGTTGTGAAATCTTTTTTTACAGGTATCCGGCTCTCCGTTGCAGCCGGGAACAAGATGAAACGTATCCCCGACGACGACCTCATGAAGCGGCGGCGAAAAGAAACGGATCTGTCCGTTGCGTGCAAGGGACTGTTCCACCTCATAGGATGCGCCCTTGTTCAACCCCGACGAAAACGTCAGCACGCCGTAGGTAAAGAAATCATCTGCGCGGGAAACATCGGTAAAGATACTGCCGTCTGCGCGGACAGCGGTTACCCTGCCCGTCACGGTATCATTCACGATGCTGCATTGACACTGTGCATCGCCAAGGCGTGCCCGACATTTGCGCTGGTACGTCTGACCGACCTGCTGTTGATAGGCATCCATGAGCCCGCGTATCTCCGCCTTGAACGCCGTTTTTCCCGCCGTGATTTTGCCGACCGTCCCTTCACGCAGGATAAAGTAATTCTCGGTATGCTCATAGTCGCAGATGAAGATACGAATCTTGGCGTTATCGTAGACCCCCAGAAAAATATCCTCCCCCGTAATGCGTTCGCTGGAAATCATACCGTCCACATCAAGGTTATCTGTAGCAAGATCGTTTGATGAGGACACTGCCGTCGGCGCGAATCCCGTACAGGATTCGTAGGTCTCCCCGTCGATGATGAGATCCATGTCGCAGGAGGTAAAGCCCAAGACACGACCATCCGCAAGTGCGAGCCGCCAGCACCAAGCGAGCGTCATCACTTCACGCTCCAGATAGCCGCCTACCACGGGAAACCGCAGGACTTCATACCAATCATCCCTTTCTACTGCGGGCAGTCTTTGCCATATGCGGTTGGATTCTGTATAGTCGCCGCAGATTTCGACCTCATTTTGTACGCGCACTACCCAACCCGAATCCACTGCGGGAACATTGCCAAAGAACGGATTATCCTGTTTTACGTTCTCTTTCCATGCGTCGGATCGTACGAGATACGGGCGCAGAACATCGTCGAGCTGAATATTGGACGACCACGAAAGATACCCCTCGGTATAGCACTCCTGGGCGATCTGTTCGCGCAGCGCATCTCCCGTGGCATCGTCCGCGCAGTAGTTGAGTGCCAGCACCTCAAAGATGTTATCCCTGCGCAGCTTGCGCAGCAGCTCCTTGATCTCATCATTGAATGCGATGGCAGCAGGGTCGGTGATCCGATGATACTGCTTGGTCTCCCAGTTGTATTCGGAGATGAAGGTCTCGAACATGACGTAGGAACAGGAGGCGATGATGTCCTTCAGGATGGAAAAGCCGCGGTTCGCAATGAATTGTTTTTGCGGATATGCCGCCTTTAGCTCATTGATCATCCGTGCCATCCCCTGTTGAAATGCTTCGCTCGGGTATACGTCTACGGTGTCTAGCGTGTCCATGAATACGCCGTCCGCGCCCATGCCGACCACATGATAGGAAACGGTGAGCTCCGCGTCGGCATCACCGAATGCCGCAACGTCATTTTTATCCACTTGAAACGCGCCCGTCGTCGGGTCGAAGCTGTACGCAAGGCTTCGGTATTCCTTCCCTTCCGCAGAATACAGGTGCACGGGTTCATCCTTGTCAATGGGATACTCCGACGTGCGAAAGGTGTAACTGATCCCCACAAGCTCGGAGTTGTAGACGTTCAGTCTGACCTTTTCCGTCACCTGTTTTGGCAGTCCGAACACGCGACGCAGATAGAACGACGCGAGTTTTTCCTTCCAGCGCGGCGCAAGCGGGTTGACATAGGAACTGCCCCAGATGCCGTTTTGGTCGGGATAATCGGGGGTGGTGTAGCTGAGATCCTGCCCCCAGCCGTCATGGTGCGCGTAGTGGGGACAGCCGCCATGATACGGCGCATAGTGCGGACACTGTGCATTGGTGCACGCCTCGCTTGCCGTCCGCTGCCAGTTGTCCCTTCGTGTATGCCCCCCGCCGCACGTGCCGCCGCTCTCCCAGTCCAGATAGCCCCTTCGGGTATCATGCCGACAGACGCGTGTGCAGCAGCCTGTTCCCGCGAAGTAATGTTCGTCTCCCAACAGACATTTCTTCTCGCCCGTCTCAATCAATCCGTCATGCAGACATTGATTCAACTCGGCGTAGCCGTTGCCGCCCTTGGCGTAATAGGAGGCGTAGCCCCCAACGCCCGCACCGTCGTCGATGTGCGGACGCTTGCCCGATTTCACATCCCACGGATCAACGAGAACGCCATCCTCCTCGCCAAAGGAAACGTAGCCGAACACCTTGATACCCATCTTCTGCCATGCAGCGACCTCTTTGCGCGTCACCGTGCCGGGGTCAACGATGACAATGTCATAGTATTTGAGATTCCCGTGATTGCGGTCGCTATAGTTGAGGGCGAACGTCGGATAGCGGCGCATGACCTTGACCTCCTTCGCGCCCATATTCCAACGCGGGATGCGGTCATCGCTGAGGAGCACATTCGTCCCCTCGTAGTCGTATCCGCCGCCTAGAAAATTCAACTGCGTGACCCCAAATGGCTTGATGTATTCGAATGTCATACGGATGGGAATGTGCTCCGATTTGTGCAGGTAGGATACGGGTTCTTTCAACAGGATCGAAGTGAATGAAAAGCCCTGTTCTTTTTGATCGCTCTCAAGATAAAAACGTATCTCCTTATCCTTGGGAGATAACGCATGGAGGGAAATCTTTTGGAAGACATCCGTTGATTGTCCATCGACCGGCAGGAACGCCGTCAATCTCAGCAGCGATCATCGGTGCGCCCCAGGAATCATGAACATAAATCGTTATACTTGTAGCATCCGTATGAAAGCGGAACCCGCTTCCTGCCGTTTCCGTCAGTGCCTCGTAGAATATCCCGTATAGACCGTTATGTTGATTGAATATCCATCCCTCTGTAAATGTAAGCCGTTTGTCATCCGCTCGAAGTCTGTGTTCTTCCTCCTGTACCGAATAGCCAGGACAAGGCTTCATCCCGTATTCCGCTCTCAAGTACACAGACAGATCCGCCGCATCCTCATATCCTCTGCCATCGACGGAAAGGAGCAGTGCAATCTGCTCACCTGCCCCAAGCTCCGCAATAGTATATGGCTGGGGGAAGGGTTTACCGTTCCCGCGATTGAGACAGCGCACGGGAATGTTCATGACGATGTTCCGCGCTGCATATTTCGATGTATTGACAAGGCGCAGCGTCGCCTGATTGTGCGGCAGTGTCTCGCGTGCGTGGTAACCGTGTATGATAAACGGATCGATCTCATATTTATAGATTTTTGCCCCGCCCAGTGTGAAATAAACACCGCGCTTGTTGTCCGCGCAAATCTCACAGGTATGTGTCCCCTCGCCCAGCCCATCGACAACCACAAAGTCGTGGTACTGCATCGTCGCTCCATTGCCGAACGCATGGTGATCGAGATTGCAGTCCAGCTCATCCCGTGCGCCGTACGCCCCGATCTCCGACGGGCGTTTCCCGTCGATGAAGATTTCCGCTTTTCCCTGGCCGCTGTCGAGCATGAGGCGGATAATGAGGCTTGTCCCAGTGAAGGAAAAAGATGCCTTTCCCTTGATGCAGTAGTGACGTGGTTCGCGCTGCTCCGGT
>CALJPB010000415.1 GCA_937981305.1 uncultured Selenomonas sp. | reverse complement strand
CCCTATCACCATAACTATCGTGCGAAAAGGCGAACAAAAGCCGTTTGACGTGAAGCTCGTGCGCGACATCATCTCGGTCGAATCCGTTTACGCCAAGATGATCGAAAAGGAAAATATACTCTATCTTCGCGTGACGAATTTCGACAAGCACGTAACCGAAAAGGCTGGGGAATTTATCAAAAAATATCCGAAAGCCGGGGGTATCATCCTTGATCTTCGCAATAACCCGGGCGGACTTTTAAACCAAGCCGTGGAACTAACGAATTTATTTATAGATAGCGGCGTGATCGTATCTCAAAAAGGTAGAAACGAGAGCGAAAACAGCGAATTTAAAGCCGCTAGAGCAAATAAAATCACAAATTTACCGCTTGCCGTGCTAGTTAACGGCGGAAGCGCAAGCGCAAGCGAGATCGTAAGCGGCTCGCTACAAGATCATAAACGCGCCGTCGTCATCGGCGAAAAAACCTTCGGAAAAGGCAGCGTGCAGATCATCCTGCCCGTCGATGACAAAGAGGCTATACGCCTAACGATAGCGCGCTACTATTTGCCGAGCGGCCGAACTATCCAAGCAACCGGCGTAGAACCCGATATCATCGTATTTCCAGGCAAGGTGCCTCAGCAAAATGAAAACGCTTTTTCCATAAAAGAGAGCGAGCTAAAAAAACACCTAACCAACGAACTAAGTAAGATTAACGGCAACAGCGATAAAAACGCGACTAAAAATACCGACAACAAAACGATAATAACCGAGGCTAACGTAAACGACGATATACAGCTAAAATCGGCGATTGACGCGATTAAAATATTGCAGCTAAAATAAAGGAGAGCAAGAATGCAAAAAAAGGAGCTGATCTACGAAGGCAAGGGAAAAAAGATTCGCCTGATGACCAAGGCAATCAGTAAATCAAGCTATGACTTCGACATATGGCTGCAGCGTGGATGCGGGAACGAGGCAATGGACTCTTTCTTTGGGTTGAAGCGTGGCACATTTGCTTCTCTTAGTCCTGATGAGTTGCAGGGGCTTGTCGGTCACATGGAAAGCATGGATAATTTCGTTTCTACCGCAGGTTGCAAAGGTGGCGGATTCGGCGGTCAGGTCGTACTTAACATATACGCACCCAAGGGGACGAATATGATTTATGCTGAACCATTTTCGCACTATGGGCTTGGCGGTAAATCAAAGTGGAATGGGAAAAGCAATCAAAAGAATTTCGGTAATGAGTTTGAGGTTATTATACAACGTGGTGCGCATTACAAAGCTACAAAGATTGAGCGCAGGGGAGGAACAACCTTCATCGACCTTGAGATTCATCCTGAAATGGGGTATAATTTATATCAACAGGACATAGCAGAGTGGCAGGGGAGCCGCAAGAATTTCAATGGTAAAACAGTTTCCATAGAAGAGGAAAAGAAGGGAGGATAAGGCATGGGGAACGTAACCGAGCCGCTTCATATTGGATGTACGCGCCCGAATCCCGTCTACTGCAAGAAATGTGCTTTTTCTCATGGTTCGACCACAGCTATTGCCCCCATTAAGCCACATTGCCTTATGTACCCGCCCGACGGTTCATTGAAACCGAGGAGCGTTTTATTTGAGGGGAAAGAATGCGTGTTTTTTAAGCCTGCACCCCCTGACCAATTCCGCTGGACAGACGATAAGAGCATTCCGCACTGGTTGGGCTGTTGGTTGGAGGGAATCGACGAAGATGAAGAAATACCACATTGACACACAAGACCGCATTCGCGGCGCGCTCTATGGCGTTGCCGTCGGCGATGCGCTCGGTGCACCTCTTGAGTTTATGACCGCTGAGGAGATTCTTGCCAAATATGGCGCACCTGTCCGCGAAATGGTCGGTGGCGGGTGGCTTTCTGTTGTGCCGGGCGAGGTCACAGACGATACGCAAATGACACTTGCGGTTGCCGAGGGAATCGCCGAGAACCCCGAAAACCCGATTCCTGCGATTGGTCGGCGGTTCATTGCGTGGCATGACAGCCGTCCGAAGGACATAGGGAATACCTGCCGTTCGGCGATACAGGCGGCAAAGCGTCACATTTCAGCAGGTGATGATGAAGTCAAGGCGTGGCAGCGTGCGGGAGAAGATATTGCAATGCGCAGCGGAGGGCAGAACGCAGGGAACGGCGCACTTATGCGCACGGTTTATCCTGCACTCTACTATCCGAAAGATAAGGCGGCAGAAATGGCGGTCGCGATTGGCGCAATGACACATCGAAACGACAGCAGTGATATGTACTGCAAGCTCTATGTGGAGTTGGTCGTGGGCGCGTTGGATGACCCCACAGGGGTTATGCATACGGTGCGCAGTCTTTCGGAGGAACTGCGGGACTTGCCTCCGACGGGCTGGGTTGTTGGGAGCTTCTCCTGCGCTGTCAAGGCGATTGCGCAGACAGAAACTTTCGAGGACGCTGTCGTGCAGGCGGTCAACCTTGGAGGCGATGCCGATACCATCGGCGCGATTGCGGGCGGGCTCGCGGGAGCAATATACGGTTTCGAGGCAATCCCCGAGCGTTGGAAAGACTGTCTTGCGGACGAGGTGTGTGCGGATTTGGACAGGCTCGCTGAAAGGGCAGGATAAAAACAGCAATATAAAAACTGAACACAGAAGCACTTTGCAGATAACGCAGAGTGCTTTTCTTATACCCATTTTGAGGAGGTGACGCAATGCCCGATTGTGTGATGATTGATGCGGTGCGATATGCGATTCTGCGCGTCAAAGAGCCACTGATTCTTGAGGGACGTGCGTGTAACGCAGTTGTGGACTACAACACGGCGCAGATAAAGATGCTTGAGGACGGGAACATCGGCGAGGGAAATGCGGCAAAGCTGCTCGTGCACGAGATTGTTCACGCCGTTCTTTTTGAGCGTGGCTTGACGGAACAGGCGGCGGATGAAGAGCTTGTTTCGGAGCTTGCAGCGGGCTTTGTGAATCTTGTGCGGGCGAATCCGCAGTTGATTACGTTTTTGCAGAAATAGGAGGAATTGCTATGAACGGGATTCGCGCACCCGCTTCGGCGGGGGCAGACCAAATGAAACTTACGGACAAAGAGAAAGGAGTATTTATGTACAATTTTGATTTTGACCTGCAACGTTTCGCCAATGGCGACGCCGGTGCGGGCGATGCCGGTGCGGCGGGGGACAACTCCGCAGGGGCAGACGGTGCGGCAGGCGATAACAAGCCGAAGGCTGATCCGCCGCAGGACAAGCCCGAGGACGTACAGGCGAAGATCGACGCCGCTCTTGCCGCTGCCAAGGCGAAGTGGGAGAAAGAGTATCAGAAGAAGGCCGCCGCCGAGAAGAAGGAGGCAGAACGCCTCTCGAAGCTTTCGGAGGATGAGCGCAAGGCTGCCGAACTCGAGAATAGCCGTAAGGAACTTGAGGCGAAGGAAGCGGAGCTCAAGAAGAAGGAGCTCAAGCTCGAGATGGTGAAGGTGCTCGCCGAACGCAGTATCCCTGTTCAGTTCATGGACTACCTCATCGCCGAGGACAGCGAGAGTACGCTTTCGCGCATTACGACCTTTGAAAAGGAGTTCAAGAAGGCGGTCGAGGACGGCGTGAATGAGCGCCTGAAGGGCAAAGCTCCCGCATCGGGCGGCACGCGGACAGGCGATAGCGGTGCGGGCGTCAGTAATGGATTCTTCGACGCCATCTATAAGAATCAGGTCAAGAGATAAGAGGAGGATACAGAAATGGCAGATACGCTTTATCTGAAGGAGAATTTGCAGGGATTTGTGCCGGTTTCGACGGCATCGGAAATCATCGCGGACGTGGTGCGCGGCTCGTCGGTCATGCGGCTCTCGACGGTGCGCGAGATGAAGTCAGAGACGCAGAAGTTTCCCGTCATGGCAGAAGGACCCGGCGCATACTGGGTCGGGGAGACGGAGCGCATCAAGACCTCGGTCGCGAAGTGGATTTTCCCCGAACTCGTCGCAAAGAAGATCGGCGTCATCATCCCGTGCAGCAAGGAAAAGCTGGGCGACACAACCATCAACGTATTCACGGAGATTCGCCCGTACATCGCTGAGGCATTCTACAAGGCAATCGATGCGGCGTTCCTCTTCGGGACGAACTCGCCCTTTGCGAAGAACATTCTCGGTGTTGCGACGGCGGGCGGGCGCGTGATCGCGGAGGAGACGAATCCGAAGCTCGACCTCGACATCTCGGACGTGATGGCGCTCGTTGAGAACGATGGGCACGATGTGAACGGGTTTGTTGCGGGATACGACCTCAAGAACAGTCTGCGCAAGCTGCGCGACGCGAACGGCAACCAGCTCTTTGTCACGGGCGTGGATTCCAGCACGCTCTACGCACAGCCGATTGAGTTCTCGCGTAATGGTGCATGGGACAAGACGAAGGCACGTGCGATTGCGGGCGACTGGAAGTACTCCATCATCGGCATCCGCGACCAGATCCAGTACGAGACGCTCAAGGAGGCAACGCTTCAGTCGGTGCAGATGAGCGACGGCAAGCCGCTCTCGCTCGCTGAGAATGACATGGTGGCAATCAAGGTGACCATGCGTCTCGGCTTCCTGCCTGTCAAGGAGGAGGCATTCGCTGCACTCAAGCCGAAGGCGTAAGGAGGATACGACATGGATTTTCAGGAATACGAAAAAGACGGCGTGACCATCACGGCGACAGAAACCGCCTACGAGGTCATCTACAAGGCACAGGGATTCCGTCCGAAGGAGGAGAAGTCCTCTGACCCCGTTCAGAACGACGGAGGGAAGGGCGGCACGAAGGGAGGCGCGCGAGGTGGAAAAGCAGGAAGCGATCCGGGTGATCACGGAGAAGGTACGCCTACTGGAGAGCCGTCCGCTGAGTGAGGGGCTGCTCTCCTTCTACGTAGAAAAGCTCGTCACAGATATTCTGGACTACTGTCACCGCGCGGATTTCCCTGAGCCACTCGTCTATTCAGCGGTTGATCTTATTCGCAAACGCCTTGCAGATGAGGATACGGTGGGCAATGAACTCGGCGTGCCGACAAATGCGCCGCTATCGAGCGTCAAGATGGATGATACCGAGTTCAAATTTGCCGTGTCGAACGTCGACCCTGCGGGCTGTCTCGCCGATTTGGATTTTGCGACGCTGAAGCCGAAGCTCAACCGTTGGCGCAAGGTGGTGAGCCTGCCGTGAGTCTTAAAGGGATCCTGCGTCGCATGATGTACCACGACCACGCGGATGTGTACCGTCTGCGGCAGATACAGGCGTCCGACGGTTCGGACGACTATGCCGAGGAGGAGATGCCTGTCTATGAGGGAATCCCATGCAAGCTGTCGCAGTACGGCAAGAGCCTCACAACGGACAAGACGGAGCGCGCGGCAAACGTCTTTATTGACCTGCGGCTCTGCTGTGACCCTGCGCTTGACATCCGCGCGAATGATCGCGTTGTTGTTTTGCGGCAGGGGAAACGTATGGAGTTCGTTGCGGGGGTGAGTTTTCCGTATCCGACACATCAGGAGATCGTGCTCAGGCGCAAGGGGGAGGTCGGCAATGGGCGTTGAAATCAGCGGGCTGGACGATTTTGAGAAAATGCTTGCGGAAGCGGAGAAACGGCAGCGCGGGGCGGTCAATCAGTTCTTGGCGGTTGAGGCAGAACTTCTGTTGGGCAAGGTGAAAAATGAAACACCTACTGACACCCACGAGCTAAAGAATAACTGGGCGAGAAGTAATCCCAATGGTGGTATGGTTGTCGTTTACAACAATACGGACTATGCCGATCATGTCGAGTATGGGCATCAACAGAAAAAACGCTGGGTTCCCGGTGTGTGGAAGGGAAAGGGCAAAGATAAGAAGTTCGTCTATATCGAAGGCGCGAAAACGGGCATGATGCTCCAAGAAAAGAAAATCCCCGGGGTCAAAATGCTACGTCGGTCTGTGCTTGAACAAAAAGAAGATTTCAGAGAGCGTGCGCAGGAGATTCTAAAGGAGCTGTTCCGATGATTCCATCTAGTGACATCCGCAGCGCGCTCTCGGCTCTCTTGAAAAAGCACTTTCCTTATGCCGTTTACTTCACAAACAATGCCGATTCTCAAAAGGGGTATTTTCACGTTACCGTTACGCCAAAGACGCGCACGGTTGACCGCGTGATCTATGAGCGCTCGCTTGACATCGAACTCGAACTTGTCCTGCCGCCAGATGCACGCGGACGCATTGACCGCACGAAGCTCTACGAGGCGGTCGATATACTCGACGCGGCTCTCATGCCTGTGCTGACGATTGGCGACCGTCATATCACGGTACAGGAGACATCGAGCCGCATTGTCGATGAGGTGCTGCATTATAGCTTCACGCTGGACTTTGCGGACGCTATGCCGAGTGAGGAATTTGAGTTCATGGAGGAGCTTGCTATCAACGGACAAAGAGAACATACAGAGGAGGAATGAATATGCCAAATGAGGCTGAAAAGTTTGGTTTGCCGCAGGTCATCATTGACTTCCGTACGAAGTCGACGACCGCGATTGCTCGCAGTGCACGCGGCATCGGTGTGATGATCTTGAACAACGAGTCGACGAACGTCTCGAAGTTCTACAAGATTTCGGACAGCACAGATATTCCCGATGAGGGGTTGACGGCGAAGAACGTTGATCTCATCAAGAAGGCACTGCTCGGTATCCCCCTGCGCATCTTGGTCTACACGCTGCCGATGGCGGACGTTGTACCGGGTGGCGGCGAGAGTCTGCTCAATCAGGCGGATGTGCTCAAGAAGCTCCACAATATCAAGTGGAACTACATCTGCCATCCGACAGGCACGGCACAGGATCAGGAAGGCCTTGCCGTCTGGGTCAAGAAGGAACGCAACGTGAAGCGCAAGACGTTCAAGGCGGTCGTGGCGAATTTTGACGCGGACGACAAGGGCGTTATCAATTTCACGACGGACAATATCCGCTGCGTGAATCCCGCCTATATGGATGCATTGCAGGCGGCGAACGGCGACAAGACGAAGGTCAAGGGCTCTATCCCCGAATATCTCACCTATACGTCGACGGAGTACACGGCGCGTATCATGGGCATTCTCGCGGGGCTTGCCCTTGACCGCTCGGCGACGTACTACGAGCTGAATGAGGTCTACGACTGTGAGGTCTACGAGGACATCGACGACTGCATCAGCAAGGGACAGCTCTGCCTCATCGATGAGATGGACGGCAACGGCGTCAAGATTGCGCGTGCGTGCAACTCGCTCCATACGTTCACGACGGATGTCGGGCAGGATTTCCGCTACATCAAGATCGTTGAGGCTGTGGACATGATTACGGATGACATCCGCGACACGTTCAAAAACTCGTATGTGGGCAAGGTCATCAATGACTACAACCACAAGATGCTCTTTATCGCGGCGATCCGCGTCTATTTCCGCAATCTCGAGGGCAACGTGCTGGATGATTCGCCGACGGCGATCAATACGGTCGATATTGACGAGGCGGCGCAGAAAGATTATGCGATTCTGCATGGCGACGATGTGACCAAGATGACGGTGCAGCAGATTCGCGAGTACAACACGGGGACGCAGGTGCTTCTCACAGGACGTGTTACGCCTGTCAATGCGATGGAAGACCTGCGCATCACGTTCACGATGTAAGAGAGGAGGAAATAGTATATGGCAAGAGCTGCAGAAGATGTGAAGTATCGTGGCCGCCGCCGCTGGAACGGTTCGCACGGCCGCGTTTGGTGGGATGGCTTGCTTCTCTTTGAGATTTCAAAGTTCGAGGCAAAAGTAACGGCTGACCGTGAGGATGTGCTGATCGGCAACTCCAAGGACAGCAAGATCGTTTCACTCACGGGCGAAGGTTCGTTTACGATCAAGAGCGTCATCAACCGCAATATCAATCAGTATCTCGAGGAGTGGAAGGCGGGGCACGATCCGCGCGCCAATATTGTTGGTCTGATTGATGATCCGGATGCAGTAGACGGACAGAAAGAACGCTGCTCCATCGATAACGTGTGGTTCAACGAGCTTCTTCTTATGACCTTTGAGAAGGGGCAGGTTGTTGAAAAGGAATTTACCTTTGGCTTTACGCCGGAGGATGCGGCATTCGTTGAAACGGTTGACAACTAAGTTTTTGAATTTGCCCCGTAGAGCTGCTGCGGGGCGTTCTTATGGGAGGAATACAAATGGCAGTATCAATCAAAGACCTTATCGCAAAGAAAGAGGCGCTCACGCAGCGTAAGAAGCAGAAGTACGACATCGAGACATCGGCGGGTATCCTCACGGTGAAAATGCCGACGCGCTCGCACGTTGCCGAGCTGCTCAAACTCGAGGATTCGGACGCGCATCTCATCATTGGCTATGTCGCTGAGCCGAATCTGCGCGATCCGCAGCTCCTTGAGGCGTACGGCTGTCTTGAGCCGACGGATATTGTGGAGAAGATTTTCGCCCCCGGCGAGATTCCTGCCGTTGGGCGTAAGATCATGGAGCTGGCGGGCTACGGCAAGAACATCCGCGCCGAGCTGCACGAAGACGTAAAAAACTGATCGAGGAGGACTGGGAGGCGCGTACCGTCGCCTTCCTTGTCCTCAGAGGTCACACACTGGACTATTTTTATACGCTCTCCGAAGTGGAGAAGATATTTTGCTATGAGGCGATGGCGCGTGAAGAGCGACAGCACATCGAGGAACTGAAGCTGCTCGCGGCAGGAAGGGGGTTCAATGTCATATGAGTACAGATTACGTCATTTCTGCAACTCTGCGCGTCAAGGATGAGCTGTCGGGCAAGACGAAGAAGGCAAAGGACAGTCTCAGCGGTGTCAAGAGTGCGGCAGAGGGCGCATCTGCGGGGCTTGAGCATACCGAGAGCGCGATGAAAAAGGCGGGCGAGTCTGCCGTCTCTCTTGCGGCAAAGACGGATAAAGCAAAGCTCGGGCTCAGCGGAATGCGCGGAGTGTTCGCACCGATCATCAGCATCAAGGACAAGGCGACCGAGAAAATTACGGGCATCAAGGGAATGCTCGGCGAGTTGTCCGGTAAAGCCTACACGGCGACGGTCAACGTGCGTCAGCATCTCAGCGGCGCGGCAGGTGTAGCGTCGGGACTCGCGGGAAAAGCGGGCGGCGCGCTCTCCGGTATGGCGGGCGGCATGATGATGAACACCTCCATGCAGATGGCAGGGGCGGCGGGCATCGGCATGGGCATGTATGATACTGTCAAGACGTACATGGACTTTGAAGCCCAAATGAAGAAGGTGCAGGCGATCTCCGGCGCATCGGGAGCAGACTTTGACGCGCTCACTGCAAAGGCGAAGGAGATGGGCGCAGCGACGCAGTTCTCCGCGACTGAATCCGCGCAAGCACTTGAATACATGGCGATGGCAGGTTGGAAAACGGATGATATGCTCGGCGGTATCTCTGGCATCATGGATCTCGCTGCGGCATCGGGCGAAGACCTCGGGCGCGTTTCGGACATCGTGACGGACGCGCTCACCGCATTTGGGCTGCAGGCATCGGACTCTGCTCATTTCGCCGACGTGCTCGCGCAGGCGTCCTCGAACTCCAACACCAATGTCAGCATGATGGGCATGACGTTCAAATACGTCGCTCCGATTGCGGGTGCACTGAAATACTCCATTGAGGATGTTGGCACAGCGGTCGGCCTCATGGCGAACGCTGGCATCAAAGGCGAGCAGGCAGGTACATCGCTCCGTGCGATGATGACGCGCCTCGTTGACCCGCCGAAAGAGGCAGGGTCTGCAATGGATAGGCTCGGTATCACTGTCAAAAACGCCGATGGAACGATGAAGCCCTTCCGTCAGACCATGAAGGACTTGCGGAGCACGTTTGCAGGATTGACGGACGCTGAGAAAGCAGAAGCTGCGTCAGCGATTGCAGGGCAGGAAGCTATGTCTGGGTTCCTTGCGATTGTCAACGCCTCGGAAGCGGATTTTGACAAGCTTACCGCCTCGATCGACAACGCCGAGGGCGCTGCCGGCAACATGGCAAAGACCGTCAACGACAATCTCAAGGGCGACCTCAAGTCCCTCTCCTCTGTGTGGGAGTCCGTGCAGCTCGAATTTATGAGCGGTAAAGGTGCGGATGGCTTGCGGGAATTCGTGCAAGGGGTTAAAGACGATGCGGCAAAGTTCAAGGGCTACATCGAGGATGGTTTCGACATCTCGGACATCGGCAGGAGTGCGATGGACGTGCTCGTGCAGCTCAAGAACAAATTCATTGAGTTGGACGGTGTCGGCTCTCTGCTCGCGGGCGGTGCGCTTGCGGCGGGGCTTTATAAGATCGTCAGCTTCTCGAAAAAGGCGGTTGACGGCATCACGGGGCTTGGCGGCGCAGGAAAGCCCGTACCGGGCGGCAGTTCCCCGACGGGTGTCGGCGAGATGGTCGTCAATGCGGGGACGGTGATCGTCAACGGGAAAGGCGCGACGAGTGCAGCGGGCGTCGGCGGTGCAGTTGAGTCTTCGGGAGGAGGTGGAAAAGGAACTACAAAGGGGCGTTTCGGTGGTGCATCCAAAGTTTTCAAGGGGCTTGGCGCACTCGCTCTGCTGGATGCGGGGCTCAATATCTATGACGCATATAATACAAACGCCCAAGCGTCAGCAGAGGCACAGTATGGCGTTGACACAGTAAAAGACAGGATTGCCAATAAGGTTGAATCTGGAGATTTTGTTGGTGCCGAGGATATGGCGGATTACCTCGGGGCGCTTGAATACCAAAAGCAAACCGAAGCCTACAACGCTGACCGTATGGGCACTGCCGTCGGCTCTGGCGCGGGCGCACTTGTAGGTTGGCAGCTTGGAACAAAAGCGGGTGCGGCAGGTGGTGCTGCCATCGGTTCGCTTTTCGGCGGCGTCGGTGCAGCACCGGGAGCACTAATCGGCTCTCTCCTTGGTGGTGTTGCCGGCGCGTTTGGCGGCAGTGAGATCGGCGGGATGATCGGTAGCGGCATCGCTGAGAATTTCGATGGTGCGGTTGAGAGCATAAAGAGTGGCTGGGATGGTTTGAAAGCAGACGTTTCCACTGGATTGGAGAGTATCACAACAAGCGCCTCTTCCACGTGGGACAGTGTAGCTGAAAGCGCCGACTCTGGCTGGAAAAACGCAACAGCAAGTATCGTCTCCGGCTGGGTGAGCATTACGGAAAATATTTCTGCTGGCTGTGAGAGTGCGAAGCAGGGCATCGCAAATGAGTGGGAAGGGCTTATATCGTGGTTCAGCGCTGCTGTATGGACGCCAATTTCCGACGCTGCCATTACTGGAGTCAACTTGATTGTCGGCAGTGTCGCACTCGGTTGGGAGATAATAAAACCCTATTGGGAAGAAGCTTCTACATGGTTTGATACCGTGGTCTGGCAACCCATCACAAGTACGGCTGAATGGGCGTGGAATGGCATTCATACTTTCGGTATTGATGCTTTGGCTTGGATTTA
>CALJPB010000414.1 GCA_937981305.1 uncultured Selenomonas sp. | reverse complement strand
TGACATCAAGACGACATCGACTGCCATTTAGTGACATTTAGTGACATCGAAGAAATATTTTTTAGTCCGATGCCGTGGAGCCGATAGATTTGTCGCAGTCCAAGCTTCATCTCTGTCGCAATCTCCGCCCACGAACGGTAGCCCATGTAACGGAGGTAAAGAACACGCCGTGCTTCTTTGTCCTCCACCTGCTGTATCGCTTCGTAAATCTCGGAACGCAGGTCAACGAGCCGATCAATCTCAGCATCTATCTTCTCTTCACGCTCAATGATTTTTGCAATGGTGTCGGAAAGCTGGGACGTATTCCTCGTTGCATTGCTCGGCATTCCCGTGATGACGGCGGTAGTCTTTTCTGCCATGCTGCGGAGAACTGCTACCTCCTCCAACATACTCTGGATTTCATTGTCAATGTTCCATGCCTGACTGAGATATTCTTTCGCCGTCATGCAAATTCCCCCTCCAACTTCTGAAGAAGCCACTCTCCGTCTATGCTCGTCAGCTGCCCAAACCATGCAGAACGAAAGAACCGCTCTGTCTCAGAGCGCATCGCTGCCGCCGCAACATTCTCCGGGTCTTTGCCGAGAGCCGTCCGCGCCCACCGATAGTCTTTCGCCGCCTGTTCGACGATGGCGTTTGCCAGAATCTCATAGTTCATGATGTTACCTCCGCTTTGACGGCTTCAATCAGTGCCGTCTGTGTCTTGTCCTTCCGTTTCAAGGCACGGAGGATTCTCTCGTCAATCGTGCCCTCGGCGATGATGTGCTGCACCACCAGTGTTTTCGCTGTCTGTCCCTGCCGATAGAGCCGTGCCACGGTCTGCTGATAGAGTTCCAAGCTCCATGTGATGCCAAACCACACGAGGGTCGAACCGCCGCTTTGAAGGTTCAGCCCGTGACCTGCGCTCGCCGGATGGATGAGAGCCACGGAGATTTCGCCGCGATTCCAACGGGTGATTGCCTCGTCCGTATCCAGTCGGACGCACGGCACGCGCTTTTCAATCCGCTCTGCGTCATGCCTGAACCAATACGCCACGAGAAGCGGCTTGCCGTTCATGCTCTCTACGATGTCCTCCAAGGCATCAAGTTTGCGGTCATGTATATGCAATGTCGTGCCATCGTCGGTGTAGACTGCACCGTTTGCCATCTGCGCGAGTTTCCCGGACAGGACTCCGGCATTTGCCGCCGTCACCTCATCGCCCTTCATCTGCAAAACCAACTGCTCGCACATCTCGGCATACATTTTCTTCTCTTCCTCATTCATGCGGACGCTGTATTCGCTCTCGATCAGCTCCGGCATCCTCAGATGGTCGGCGGCTTTCATGGAGATGGTGATGTCGGCAATCTTCTCATAAATCCGCTCCTCGGCTCCGGGCAACGGTGCATAGGAGAACACCACCTGCCCGTTGCGCTTGTCCGGCACGAAGTAATCTTGCCGATACTTCGTAATGAACCGCCCCAGACGCTGTCCCATGTCGAGTACCTTGAACTCCGCGAACAAGTCCATCAAGCCGTTGCCGGATGGCGTTCCCGTCAGCCCGATGACTCTCTTCGCCAAGGGGCGAACCTTCATGAGTGCCTTGAATCGCTTGCTGCTCCAATTCTTGAACGAGGAGAGTTCGTCAATCACGATGGCATCGTAGGTGAAGGCTGTTTTCTCCACGAGCCACGGCACGTTCTCGCGGTTGATGATGTAGAGGGAGGCTTGCTTGCGAAGCGCATCCCGACGCTCTTTCTCTGTACCGACCACCACAGAATAGCGGAGGTGTTTCAAATGTTCCCACTTACCGATCTCCTGCGGCCATGTGTTTCTTGCCACACGGAGCGGTGCGATAACGAGTACACGGGAAATCTCGAAGCAGTCAAAGAGCAGGTCATTGAGGGATGTGAGGGTAATCACCGTTTTCCCAAGCCCCATATCTAAGAGTACAGCGGCGGTCGGATGGTTTTCGATAAAGTCGATGGCGTACTGCTGGTAATCATGCGGTATGAACTTCACGGGGCATCACCTCCAATCTCAACGGAATTCATTACCGAAACACTTCCTGAAGCACATCCACATGATAGGTGTTCACCATGCCGTACTTGGCATCGTACTCCTTGCCGATGTGGTAGCCCTGCTTTCTGGACATTGCTGACGCTCTGCGCCCAAGCCCGGCGGCAATATCCCGACTCACGCCACGGATTCCCGTGAGGTTGGCATAGCCGATGATGGTGTAGTGGTGCTCATCGATGGTCATCTGCTTGGACTCGACCTCAAGAAGCCGCTCGTCCACCTTGTCGATGCGGGCATTTGCCGCCTTGATTGCCTTCGCCTGTTCCACCATTCGCTGTGCGCTGCACAGCAGAAATTCCTCGGGTGTCATGTTCCTCATGGGGTTGAAATAGCTTTCTTCCAGCTCATCGAAAACATCCCATGCCCGCTCGGTTCCCAGCATCTTGCTGTGGCGCGCCGCGCCTCTCTTCGTCCAAAGAATCAGAGACGGTGCGCGACTCCCGACAACTGACTCGATATTTTCGAGTGAGTCCTTGAAAGCCTTGAGATCAGCACCTTCAAGTTTGAAGTAATGCTTCCCCTCAACGAATCGCTCCCTGTTGTTCTTAAAATTCTGCTGGATATGAATTGCCCTGCATCCATACGCCTCGGCAAGCTGCTCCGTGGTCATGACACGGATGCTGTTGTGTTCCAATACCGTAAGTTCATTCATGGTCGATTTCCTCCAATACGCTGTCAATCTGATTTATCTCGTCAATCACATACACCTTGAATCCCAGCCGCCGAAGCAGCCTGTGCCGCGCCATCTGCAAGGCTCTCGGCTTCTTCCCCGGAGCTTTCAGCTCCACAAACGCCATCCTGCCACTGGGCAGAAGTACCAGTCGATCGGGCATTCCATCGAATCCCGGCGAGGTGAACTTGGGCGCGATGCCACCCATCGCTTTGACTTGTGCTACAAGTTCCTTCTCGATTTTCCTCTCACACATATCATCACCTCATTTTTGTCCTTTTTGTCACGCTCCGAATTTTCAGTTGCGACAAAACTCCAGTTGCCTTGAATCCCTATATTTCAAGGGGTTAGTGATTTTTGTCCTTTTTGTCACGCGGTTCCGAAAACTGGTATTTATGT
>CALJPB010000413.1 GCA_937981305.1 uncultured Selenomonas sp. | reverse complement strand
GAGCCTCTGGATTCTCCGCATCCGCCACCGTGTAGCCGATGCTCACATCGCCGAGCCCCGTCAGAGCGACGATCTCGCCCATACCCGCCTCATTCACGTCAACGCGCCGAAGCCCCTGATAGACATAGACCTTGCCGACCTTTGCCTTCGTTTCATGATCGCCGCTGATAATGACGACATTCTGATTGGGACGCACCGAACCACGGATGATGCGGCCAATAGCGACACGACCTACATAGTCGTCAGCCTCAAGCGTCGTCACCATCATCTGCAGCGGGCCGTCAGCATCGCCCTGCGGTGCCGGAATCTCCTTCACAATCGTCTGCATGAGAGGTTCCAGATTGTCGCTCTCATCCTCCATCTTGAACTTTGCGACACCATCGCGTGCCGTCGCATAGATCACAGGGAAGTCAAGCTGATCGTCGTCCGCGTCAAGTTCCATGAACAGTTCCAGAACCTCGTCGTAGACATCATCCACGCGCTGATCGGGACGGTCAATCTTATTGATGACCACAATCGGCTTGAGTTTCTGCTCAAGCGCCTTACGCAGCACATACTTCGTCTGCGGCATCGGCCCCTCGAACGCATCGACAAGCAGGAGGACACCGTCCACCATATTGAGAACGCGCTCCACCTCACCGCCAAAATCCGCATGACCCGGCGTATCCACAATATTGATCTTGATATCATCGTAGAGAATCGCCGTATTCTTCGAGAGAATCGTGATGCCGCGCTCGCGCTCAATATCCCCCGAGTCCATCACGCGCTCACTGACCTGCTCATTCGAGCGAAATACATGGCTCTGACGCAGCATGGCATCCACGAGCGTCGTCTTGCCGTGATCGACGTGTGCAATGATTGCAATGTTGCGCAGCTTTTCATTCGTCATATGTGAAATGTGCCTCCCCCAAGTTTCCGTGCAAAAAGATAGCTTGTCTATCTTATTATAGGCACGCCGCTTTGTCAACTGCTTTATAATCTGCTGCTAGAAAATATCTGCTAAAATAAATTTCACCAAAAAAGCCCCCAAGGACTTGGGGACTTTCCAATCACTATTACTTTCCCTTGCTCTGCGCCTCGACCGAACGCTGCCAGTTCTTGTAGAACTGCTCAGAGAGGGATGTGAAAACCGCCACAGTGTCTCCGTCCGACTTGTTCGCACGCACCTCATAGGTGTAAAGCAGCTCGTTCGAACCAGAGCGATAAACATCGAAGAAAAAGGTCGTACGACTGTTGTTAGCAACCGTTAAAATGATGTACGCATCCGCATAGGAGGCGACATGATCCTTGAACACCTTCGCTGCCTCGCGGCGCGGAAGTGACTTCAAGTCAATCTGATCATTTGTCTGAATCCCATTGACAATGGCATCATAGGATACAATATTCGCGTGGGTAATGCGGCTCGCGTCTGAAATCACCTGTGTCAAAATCTCAATCGACGGTGCCGTATCCCCCACCTGAACATAGAGAGGAGCACCGACCGCCAAACGGTTGACATTCGTAATGACAGAGCCCTCCGGCAACGTCACCTTGTCGGAATAAGGGGATGCCGCTGCCTGCAGCGCAAAAAGCGTCAGGCAAAAAACAAGTGCCATCTGGACGAATCTCTTCATAGATATATCTCCTCCTTAAATTCATGGCAAAATACAGTTTTGCTGAGTGTCATTCTACACTATTATTTCATATTTTACAAGAAAAAAGCACATGAGAGGATACATCAAGATTTGCAAAACAAAAAACCGTATCGTTCTCGATACGGCAAAGCGCAATGGCAGGGGCAGTAAGACTTGAACTCACAACCTACGGTTTTGGAGACCGTTGCTCTACCAGTTGAGCTATACCCCTATGGGGCGACTTATGGGGATCGAACCCATGCATGCTGGAGCCACAATCCAGTGTGTTAACCGCTTCACCAAAGCCGCCATATAATATTTTTTAAAAGGACTCGCAAACCACGTGATTCACGAGTCCCCTTTGCGGCAACTACCTACTCTCCCACGTCGTCTCCAACGAAGTACCCTCGGCCTATGAACGCTTAACTACTGTGTTCGGAATGGGAACAGGTGGAACCGTCCAGGCATCATCACCGCATACTTGAGTGCTTGTCCACTCAAAACTTCACAGAAGAAACTTCCTTGCAAATGTATTGGGTAAAACTACCGTAGTGAATCACACTGCTAAGTCACTGTCGACATTTGCTGCGCAAACGTCGACTAAGTGACTCACACAAAACTGCTCGTTCGCTCTCGCTCACGCAGTTTTGGTTCGCTACTTAAGTCAAGCCCTCGACCGATTAGTGCTGGTCAGCTCCACACATTGCTGTGCTTCCACACCCAGCCTATCTACCTTGTCTTCTTCAAGGGGTCTTACTTCCTTATAGGAATGAGATACTTCATCTCGGGACGGGCTTCACGCTTAGATGCTTTCAGCGTTTATCCCTTCCGGACGCAGCTACCCGGCCGTGCCCTTGGCAGGACAACCGGTACACCGTTGGTCCGTCCACTCCGGTCCTCTCGTACTAGGAGCAGCCTCCCTCATGTATCTTACGCCCGCGATGGATATGGACCGAACTGTCTCACGACGTTCTGAACCCAGCTCACG
>CALJPB010000412.1 GCA_937981305.1 uncultured Selenomonas sp. | reverse complement strand
TAGGTAAATGCAGCAGCGATGAAGCTTATAATCGTGACACAGGATACGGCGACGGCGAGGTATTCCATATGAACCACCTTTCTGTTACGGATGCTTTGCGGCGATGCGGCGGTCTACTTCGGCGAGGAGTTCGGCAAGTGTCATGTTGCCTAGCTTGGATGCGTTATCTGCCGTACCTCTGAGGGATCCTTCAAATCCGGCATCACAACGTATCTTTCC
Organism: uncultured Selenomonas sp.; assembly: GCA_937981305.1. Lineage (GTDB taxonomy): Bacteria > Bacillota > Negativicutes > Selenomonadales > Selenomonadaceae > Centipeda. The sequence goes on along the minus strand of CALJPB010000412.1, from coordinate 3,013 downwards.
AGACGTGTAAACGCCCTTGCCGTTCCATACTCGAATCCATTCATCATCTTGCATGTACCATCCGCCACGGTGTTTTTCCCAGTATATCCCTCTATTGGATTCATTTACCCTGAACCAGTCATTCGAGTATATACTAAATGCCTTCAAATCTTTTGGGAATCTGGCGTTACCGTCATCGTCAATAAGATAAACCCATTCTGTTATTTGGTCGTCAATAAACCTACGGAAAAACATAGAAGATTTTCTTCCTCCGTAAGAGCGCAAATCTAGCGCAACCTCGGGATGGCTATTTCTCCCCCACAATCGCCAATAGTCTTGATCATTGTTGACATATCCACAGAGACCTACCGTATTTGTCGTAAATGTGAGACCGCCACTCATCGTATCGCCCGACTTGCTGACCTTCCCCGCTAGCAAATTCAACATCGTGGTCGCAAAGTTCGGGTCGTTGTTGAGTGCCTTAGCAAGTTCCTGCAAGGTGTCAAGCGTCTCGGGGGCCGAGTTTACGAGGGTCGCGACTGCCTGTGCAACAAAGGCGGTGCTCGCGATCTGTGCATCATTCGTCCCTTTCGCCGCTGTCGGCGTAGTTGGTTTCCCCGTGAGCGCGGGGGATGCAAGTGGGGCTTTGTCGTCCAGTCCCGCCCCCTCATCCGTCCACCTGCCGTCTTGATACCGCATCGCCGTCCCCTCTTCGAGCCAGACGCGCCACCCCGCACGCGGCGCAACGATGAGCCAGACACCGGCAAAGAAACCCGCAAGGTGTTTCGCCTTCCCCTCCCACGCGCCTGTCGGCGCGTCGCCGATGATATACATCTCTCCCTCAGCCGGGCTTGCGGGCGGTGCGTTCCCCTTCGCCGTCGCCTGTACGAGCATATCCAGCACGTTGAGATCCGCATTGATTGTGACCTCCTTTTGTGACTGGTTGGCGACGATGTATTGCAGGTTCAGCTTGCTTGTCCGATCTGCCACTAGATAATCTCCTCTCTTACAAAACCGCGCCCGCGCGTCTCACTGATCTGGTAGACGCGCACGCGCACATTCCCCTGTATCCCGCCAAAATCCGCCGTCTGCTCGGCGGCGGTATAGACCGCACGCGGCACGTGCACGGCAAAGGTGCGTATTTCGTTCCCGTCCTTCACAATGCAGCATTCATATCGTTCTGCCGTTTCATTCAGAGGAACGTCCGTGTAGTCCTTCATATCACCGTCGCCGCGCGTGCGCCGCACCCACGTGATGACGAGGTCGCCGCCCTTTGCACGCTGCCCCTCCAAATGGCACGGGGCGAGCGGCATACTGGAGTTCGCACGAATGGTGACAGAGGTTTGCCGATAGCTCTCATGCGTGACACCGTAACTTGCCGAGCCGTAGCGGTAAACATAGGGCTTAAACCAGTCCGCCGTCGGTGCTGTGAGTTTTTCCACATGATCCGCATGGATGCGTACAAACCGCTCCCCCGGTATATGCCCTTTGATATGGTGCTCCGTCCCGAACCGTCCGCGCAAAAGACCTGACAGCCGATAGGTGTTTTCTGCAATCAACACCGCCGAGCGGTACTGCACGAGTTCCTCACCGATGATGCAGAGATTTGCACCGTTCAGTACATCAATCTCCTGCCGACTCTCAAGAGTCCCGCTCACAAGGCGAACGTCGACACTGCTGCGGTTGTCCCATGTGTATGGTGTTCCTGCACCAAGAGCAGAGACGGTGTCTCCGATAATACCCGCACGAATGTCGGACTTGATAAGGGAAAAGGATACGCCGTTATCGACGCTCCGATACAGATGCGCCCCATAGTAGATTTTCGAAGCGGCGGCGATAAAGACGCCCCCCGCCCCCTCCATGTTTGGAAGCTGCGCCGTGTCAATGAGCTCCATGCGCACCTCTGTCGGCGTGGGCGGCGCGAGCTCCTTGCCTGCCGTATCCAGGTCACGTTTCACCGCCGCGAAGGTCTGCCCGTGAATGAGATGTGCCGTGATCTCATTCAGCCCTGGTTGTCCATAGCTGACGTTTGTCACCATCGCCTTGACGCTGCGGCCGTTGTAGGGAAGGTCGATGAGGGTGCCCGCCTGTACCGTCGCGTATCTGGTGGAGAGTTTGAACGAAAAGGACGTACGGCTTGCCCAGTATTCCTTCATCCGCTGTTCGGTGACCATCACTGCATCGCTATCTTTTAGAACGAGGCTTGTATCCAGGCTCACCTCATTGACACCATGCGCCACTGCCTTGGTATAGGAGGCAGTCCCGTCCTGATAGCTGCGGTCTTTTGAGATATAGGCGAGCTTGACCGTTTTCGGCAAGTCAATATCGGGGGTGCGTACGGCGGTCAGTGCGGATTCTTCACTCTCGTTTTCCTGTGCGCCGAGGTCATCTGCGTCAATCGTGACAACATCGCCCGTTCCACGCTTGCGGAAAATAATATTCCCGTCATACGCAAATCCATCGAACGGGAATACGGTTTGCAGTGCCTCGATCTGACTGCGAAAAGTCTTGTCCCCTGCAATGGTAAAGCCCTCGACCCGCATATTCGCTATGCCTTCCATGTGGATTTTCTCTACGGGAAGCCCCGCCGCCCGTGTCACATTCCGAATGATGTCCTCGACCCCATCTTCCGGGAATTCCACTTCAAACGTGAGCGACGGGATGCGGTTGCCGAATTTGCCAACGTCCAAATCTTTCACGACAATGTAGGCAAGCCCCCGATAGGCGGGTACGTTGTCCGCCCCCTCAATGCCCACCATAAACGGATCCGGCTGCTGCACCTCATCCCCGAGATAAAGCGTATAGTCAATCGGTACATCCGAGCCTCGTATCTTGATCTCAGCACCGTCCGCCCAGACACGCAAAACATCCTTGATGGGTCCCGCACAGATTGCTGTTGCAAAGGATACGGTGTAACTGTATGTCGTTGTCGTGATGCTGCCGCCGCCACCGCCGCCCTTTCCACCGAGACTCTGCGTACTCGTATGGACGTGCTCGGTGAATTTCGTTCCCCAGATGATATTTCCCGCCACAC
>CALJPB010000411.1 GCA_937981305.1 uncultured Selenomonas sp. | reverse complement strand
CCGCGATGCGCTCGCGAAGGGTCTCACAGAGGCGGGCTGCGATGTGGTGGACATCGGGCAGTGCGGCACGGAGATGATCTACTTCGCGACGGCACACCTCGGGCTCGGCGGCGGCATCATGATTACGGCGAGCCACAACCCGAAGCAGTACAACGGCATGAAGTTCGTGCGCGAGGAGTCGCGTCCGATCTCGAGCGATACGGGGCTCAAGGACATTGCGGCAATGGCGGTCGGCGAGACCTATCCCGCGCCCGCAGCCGTTCCCGGAAAGATCGAGCAGGTGGATATTCTCGATGAATATGTCAAGCACATCCTTACCTATGTCGATGTGAGCAAGCTGAAGCCCTACAAGATCGTCGTCAACACGGGCAACGGTGCGGCAGGTCCGATCATCAATGCGATGGAGAAGTTCCTCCCGTTCGAGCTGGTGAAGGTCTACAACGAGCCGGACGGCAACTTCCCGAACGGCGTGCCGAACCCGATCCTGCAGGAGAACCGCGAGGCGACGGCGAAGGTCGTGCGCGAGACGGGCGCGGATTTCGGCGTGGCGTGGGACGGCGACTTCGACCGCTGCTTCCTCTTTGACGAGAAGGGCGGCTTCATCGAGGGGTACTACATGGTCGGCTTCCTCTCGGAGGCGTTCCTCAAGAAGAACAAGGGCGCAAGCGTTATCTACGATCCGCGCCTCGTCTGGAACACGATCGAGATCGCGGAGAGCCTCGGTGGCAAGCCTGTCATGTGCAAGAGCGGCCACGCGTTCATCAAGGACAAGATGCGCGAGGTCAATGCGATCTACGGCGGCGAGATGAGCGCACATCACTATTTCCGCGATTTCTCCTACTGCGACAGCGGTCAGATTCCGTGGCTGCTCGTGGCGGAGCTGATGAGCGCCTCGGGCGGTAAAACCCTCTCCGAGCTGATGCAGGCACGCATGGACCGCTTCCCAACCTCGGGCGAGATCAACAGCAAGGTCACGGATGCGAAGGCGATCATGGATCGTATCGAGGCGAAGTATGGCGCAGAGGGCAAGGTGACAAAGGTGGACGGCGTGTCCATCGAGTTCGACAACTGGCGGTTCAACCTGCGTATGTCCAACACGGAGCCGGTGATCCGTCTGAACGTCGAGACGCGGCAGGATAAGGCACTGCTCAAGGAGAAGACGGACGAACTGCTTGCAGAGATTCGTGCCTAAGAAATTGCTGATCCGTAAAATGAAGGAACCGCTGATAAAATGAAGTCTCGTCGAAGGGGGGGCTTTGGTCGGTGCTTCCTTCATTTTCCAAGTACAGGGAAGGAGTTTTTTGATGAGTCTTGTACTGAAATCCGGATTTACATTCGACTATGACAATCTCTACGGCGAGGGCAAGGTGACGGATGCCGACCTCGCATTCTATGCGAACGATCTCAAGAAGGCGCATGAGGCGATGAAGGTCATGCGCGAAAAGGGCTTTATCCGCGCGCATCTCTCGAAGGACGGCGAGCCGGAGAAGGTGCTCTTCTCGCAGACCCCGTACATCGAGGAGGGACATATCAACTCGCCCGCGTCGATTGCACGGCTCAAGGAGCTCGGCAAGCACGCGCAGGAGAACACGGATGTCGTGATCTCGCTTGGCATCGGCGGGTCGTTCCTCGGGAACAAGGTACTGTTCGATGTGCATTGCGGCGAGCTCTGGAACTCGCTCTCGAACGAGCAGCGCGATAACTATCCGCGCATCTATTTCAGCGGCAACAACATCGACCCGCGCCGTACGGGCGATATCATCAACCACTTGAAAGATGTCGCTGCGATCAAGAAAAAGAATGGGGCGGGGCCGCTGCGCATCATGCTCCTCGTCATCTCGAAGTCGGGCGGCACACTCGACACAATGTCCAACTTCATGGTCATGTATGACGAGTTCATGAAGGCGGACAATGTTGCGGTCGAGGTGGTTGCAGTCACCGACCCGAACGAGGAGAAGCCGACGCTGCTCAAAAAGCTCGCGATGGATATGGGGTGGAAGCAGTTCGCTGTGCCGGACGGCGTGGGCGGACGCTTCACGGTCTTCACCGAGGTCGGACTGACGCTCGCTGCGTGCATCGGCTTTGACATCGAGAGCTTCCTCGCAGGCGCACGGGACATGGATCAGGCGTGTCAGAACGATGACCTCTGGCAGAACCCCGCCATGCTCAATGCGGCACTGAAATTTGCGGCATCGGAAAAGCACGGGCGTGACATCGAGGTCATGATGCCGTACGGCGACTATCTGAAATCCGTCTCCGAGTGGTACATCCAGCTGCTCGCCGAGTCGCTCGGCAAGCAGTTCAACAAGGAGGGCAAGGAGGTCTGCTACGGTCGCACACCTGTCGTCGCCGTCGGCACGACCGATATGCACGCACAGACGCAGCAGCATCAGGAGGGCAAGCTCAACAAGGTCGTGCAGTTCATCCGCATCGACAAATGGGCGGATGATCTCGTGATCCCGAACGCATTCCCCACGGTCAAGAAGCTCGCGGATATTGCGGGTGTAACGATGGGGGCGGCGCTTGAGGTCGCGCGTCAGTCGAATGCGGACGCACTCGCATCGAACAAGCGTTACAGTGCGGTCTTTGCACTGCCGGAGCTGACACCGTACCACCTTGGTGAACTGCTCTATCTGCTCGCGATGTCGATTGCCTATGAGGGCGAGCTCGCGGATGTGGATGCGTTCGATCAGCCGGGCGTGGAGGCGTACAAACGTATCATGGGACCAAAACTCCAGGCATTGAAGGGCTGAGTTTGATGAAGGCATCTGCCTTCATGAGAGGAGGGGCTGCTGCGGCAGTCCCTTTCTGCGTTTTGGGAGGAGGTTCTTGTGCTCGAAATATTGCGTGCGCATCTGAGCACTCTGTCCCGGCGCCAATGGGTACTCATCGGCGTTTTGTTATTGTGCGCTGTGTG
>CALJPB010000410.1 GCA_937981305.1 uncultured Selenomonas sp. | reverse complement strand
TTCCCGTTCACAAGGAAGTCCTTGTGAACATTCACAAATTCGATCATCGTTCCTTCACCTTCTCCAGTGCGCCGCGCACGAGTTCCGCCAGATAGCATGCCGTCGGCGCAAGGGCATGCGGGTCAACGCGAAAGGTCGGGTTGTGGATAGCGGCAGAAAGCCCTGTCCCGACGAGGACGAACATGCCCGGCACCTTTTCCTGATAGAAGGCAAAATCCTCACCGCCGAGCGATTTCGGTGCGGGTACGACATTCAGCCCGCGCTCCTTCGCCTTCTCCGCGGCGTACGATGCCCAAAAGCCATCGTTGCACGTTGCGGGAGGTCCTTCGTACCAATCCGTCTCCACCACGGCACCGTAGGCTGCTGCCAGCTGCTCTGCGAGAGCACAGACACGCGCGCAGATGTGCGTACGCTCCTCTGCATTCATGCTGCGCGTCGTCCCCTCGACGAGTGCCTCCTCGGGAATCACGTTCCACGTATTCCCCGCCGCAATATGCGTGACACTCACAAGCCCTGCGGAGAACGGATTGAGGTTGCGTGCGACAACCGTCTGTACCGACTGCACAAACGCTGCCGCCAGCGGAATCGGATCCACCCCCGCCTCGGGATGTGCGGCGTGTGTCCCCTTGCCGCGAAAGCGGAACACAAAGCGATCCACCGCCGCCATCACCGCACCTGCCGAGATGCCGACCGTGCCTACCTCGAGGAGCGACGATGCGTGCAGCCCGAAGATTGCCGTGACATCCTGCAATGCGCCCGCCTCGATGAGTACCTTCGCCCCGCCCGGAGCCTCCTCTGCGGGCTGGAAGAAGATGCGCACGCGTCCCGGGAGCTCTGCCTCACGCTGCTTGAACAGCAGGGCTGCACCGAGCACCGCAGCAATGTGAAAATCGTGCCCACAGGCGTGCATACGCCCCGCGTGCTCCGAGCGATACGGCAGATCCGTCTGTTCCTCGATGGGCAGCGCGTCGATATCACTGCGCAGGGCAACAATGGTCTCACCTGCGCCGATCTCCGCAACAAGCCCCGTCTTGAGCGGCAGATCTAGGATACGGATTCCCGCACGCTCCAAGGATGCACGGATGCGCTTAGTGGTTTCAACTTCTTCGTAGGAAAGCTCAGGATGGCGATGAAACCATTGAAACTCTTCTGCGATATAGGCTTCTACATTTCCGATGTCTGCCATTTTACTTTTCCTTTCTAATTCATATATTTTCGATATGTGATATTGGCATTATATCTTGAACATCCAGTCTTGTCAACAAAAACTTTTCATATCTTTTTTATAGGTTATATAAGGTTTCATCGTCGAAAATTTCCACGTCTCAAAAATTTTCTCTTGACAGAAACCGTATCCCTTGTTATAATTCATTTTGTCGTTTGGACATGAGCGGCGAACAAATGGGGTTATAGCTCAGTTGGTTAGAGTGTCTCGTTGACATCGAGGAGGTCACAAGTTCGAATCTTGTTAACCCCACCATTTGATTTTTCATCCGCAGTCGTGCGGATTTTTTCATCTCAGGCTCACTTAGCTCAGTTGGTAGAGCATCTCCGTCACATGGAGGGGGTCGGGGGTTCGAATCCCTCAGTGAGCACCATTGTATATAACAGCCGTCCTGCGTGGGCGGTTTTTTCGTATATGCAGGAGTATCATAATGTCAAAGGAAAAGGAAAATGCCGCGCGCATCCTTGCACAAACAAGCCTCGCGCAGGGAATGAATGCGGAGGAGGTCGCCGAACTCCTCGCCTCAAGCGACGTTACGCTGCGCACATACCCGAAGGGAGCACTCATCTTCCACGACGGGGAGATGCCCCACTCGCTCTACATCCTGCTCGAGGGCGAGGTACACATCCTCAAAGACACCTATTCGGGACGGCAGATCTTTATCTCAGAGATCGACCAGCCGGGCGATATGTTCGGCGAGGTCTACGAGGTGCTGAAACGTCCGTATGATATGTATGTGCGTGCGATAACAAAGGTGAAGCTGCTCGAGGTATCGAGCCATCTCTTCACCCTCGATGTCGGCGAGACACCGCGCCGCTCCGCACTGATCGTCCAGCGCAACCTCATGAAGATCTTTGCAGGCAAGGCATATGCCATGCACACGAAGCTCAAAATTCTCGCAAGCGGCACGCTGCGCGAGAAGATTGTCCGCTATCTGTTCCCTCACATCGACAAAGATGGGTGTGTGACACTCACGGTCAGTCGTGAGTTTATCGCCGCCTATCTTGCCGTCAGCCGCCCCTCCCTCTCGCGCGAGCTGAGTGCAATGCAGCGCGAGGGCATCATTGAGGCGACAGGGCGCAGCATACGGATTGTCGATATGGAGAAGTTTGAGGAGTATCTATAGGAATTGCTGATAAAATTAGGGACGCTGCATTTTGCAGCGTCCCTAATTTTATATGTAAATATTGAAGGAATCAATGTCAACGTGCGCCGCACGCCCCCGATGACACACGGCAGTCCTCATCGCGGTTGGTGAACCCCATCTCTCGGATGAGCTCCATATCCTCGGCAATGGTCGTCCCCGACGTCGTGAGCATATTGCCCGTGATAGAGGCGGATGCACCTCCGGCAGCAGCTTCCGCCCCGCGCCGAGACGGATGTTCGCCGTCGGATTGATGAAGCGGAAGATCGCAATCGTTCTGAGGATGTCCTCGCCCGAGAGCGGCGCAAGATGTTCAAGCGGCGTGCCCGGAATGGCCATGAGCGAGTTCAGTGGGATGGACTCGATACCGAGCTCCTGCAGGGCGAACGCCATATCAAAGCGATCCTCCCACGTCTCCCCCATGCCGATGATGCCGCCGGAGCAGACGCAGAGCCCCTCCGCCTGTGCCGCCTTGATCGTGCGAATGCGGTCGGCATAGCTGTGCGTCGTGCAGATCTCGGGAAAATAGCGTTCCGATGTCTCGATATTGTGATGATAGCTCGTCACACCCGCCTCGCGCAGGCGGCGGAACTGACTGCGCGTGAGCAGCCCATGCGAGGCACAGAGATCAATGGACAGCGTGCGGCGCATCTCCTTGTAGGCATCCAGAGCCTGCTCAAACTCCGCACCCGAGAGCGCACCGCCCGAGGTGACGATGGAGAAGCGGTTTGCACCTGCGTCCTGATTTGCCTTTGCATGCGCGATCAGATCCGCCTGTGCCATAAAGTTATAGGTATCGACACCTGTCTTGTGCCGCCCTGCCTGTGCACAGTATTTGCAGTCCTCGCCGCATCGCCCGCTGCGCCCGTTGACGATCGTGCACAGATCGATGTGATTGCCGCAAAAATGCTTTTGGAGACGGTATGCCCCCTCGCCGAGCTCCTCGACCGGCGTATCCATAAAGACAGAGCGATCATCCGCACGGCTGATACGATAGCCCGCGATGATCTTCTTCGTCAGTTCATTTACACGATTTTCGCGCATAAAAAAATACCTGCCTTGTCATAGATTATGTTTATGTCATCTATTATAAGGCAGGTTTTTTGTTTCGTCAACTAAATATTATGTTATGGTTTACTCTTAAATTTCTTCGAGCACATCTCTCAGTATTGCCCGCACCTTCTCCTCATGCACACAGACCTCTGCAATAAAATCCGAAAGATAATCGTAAAAGATTCCCTCGTGCGTACAGAGCTCGCCAATCTCCATCACGGCAGTCTCTGATGCAGCATCGTACTCGATGCGGTGCAGGAGGCGCGCGATCCTGCGCCGTGTCTCCTGTGAGAAGAACAGCTTGAGGTTCGCTGCTGCCGCCGTACTGCGCGACGCGGCAACGAGCCATGTGCGCGTTATGAGGTCATCGCTGAAGTTTGCAAAGCCCTCCTCAGCCCATGCCTCTCCCGCCGACGGATCGTCGTCGCGCTCCCCCGCAAAGAAGTGAATCTCCTTGTAGAGCGTGTCGTTCAGCAGACGTACAATCTCCGGCTTCGCATACAGGTGACGATCCCCGCGCACGCGGAACTCACCGTCACGCAGAGCCGCAAGCACACGATGATAGCGGATGTTGGTGTAGCAGGTATAGAGCGTCCCCGTTTCCTTAAGTGTACGGTTCAAAGCCATGAGCGCGTCATACGGTTCATAGGCGCACTCAATCGCAAACGCCGAGATGATACGGTCAAACGTCTCCTCCGCAAACGGCAACGTGTCGCGCCGCCAGTCGAGGATGTGCCAGTGCACGCCGAGCGCGGCAACCATCTCATTCTCCGCAATCTCCTCGTATGGCGTGACGGCATAAATCTCTGCATTCGGGTACATCTCCCGCAGCCGCGCAAGGTGCTCCGAGCCGTCGACGACAAGGATGCAAAGGCGTTCCGCACTCGGTGCAAGGAGGTCAAGGATCTCCGTCCTCACCGCGAAAAATCCCCGCACTGCGCCCACAGGCGTTCGATCTCGCCCGTGACTGCGCTGAGGTAGGATGCCCCATCCATCAATGCGGACTTCTCCACCTCTGCACGCAGTGCTGTACGACTTGCACGCACGACAGCAATATCCTCCGCCATCCGTACGGCAAGATTCTCATACGTGCGGGCATCCTCCGCAATCCATGCCGACTTTCCCGCCGCCGTGAGCATCGCTGCGCCGAGGCGCGATGCGTGGTGCGTCTCCCCGCGCAGGCTCACAACTGGCACGCCCATATAGAGTGCTGTCGCCGTCGATGCGCCACCCGTATAGGGGAAGGTGTCAAGTGCAATGTCGATATCCCCGTAGTCCCCAAGGTAGTCCCGTTTTCCCGTCCGCACGAAGATGCGCTTCGCGGGCAGTTTCAGCCCCTCGATCATCTCCAGGATCGTCGTCACGCGCAGGGGACTGTCCACGGCGGCATCCTGCAGGATCAGCTGCGCCTGCGGCAGCTTTTTCAAAATCCGTCCCCAGACCTTGAGACACTCCTCGTTGATCTTCATAAAGTTCTGGAACACACCGAACGTCACGAGCGCATCGGCAGGACGCTCCGCCACCGCACGCGCACGCATCGCACGGTCCGGTGTAAAGTGGAATGCGTGCGGCAGACGCAGCAGCTGCTCACTGTAGAACTCCTCCGTGCCCGCAGGAGACAACACATCGTCCGTCAAAAAGCCGTCCACAAAGGGAACACCCGTCGTTGCGAACCAGCCGATGCCCGAAATCTGTACGGGTGCGGGACGGCGCGCAAGCACCATCAGGGTCATACCGCCATCCGTGTGTCCGCCGAGGTCAACGAGCACGTCGATCTCGTCCGCACGAATCCGTTCCGCCTGCTCCTCGATGGAGAGATTCGCGAGTACATGGTAGTTCACTGCGCCGCGCAGGCTCTCGGTGAAACCATCCGTTCGGTCACTGAGCGAATACGCATAGACATCGTAGTCCTCCGTCAGCCCGTGCAAAAGCCCCTCATAGAAGAGAGACGAGGACGAGCTGAGGAAATGCTCCGCCAGAAAGCCGATGCGCAGCCGCTCATGCCGCACATTGGCACGCGGCGGCAGCGGCTCCTCATGGCGGTAGAGCGTCGCGTACATATCGAACTGCGCCTTGAGCTCCTTTGGCGTGAGGTTCGGTACGGCGTGGCAGAGGTAGAGATAGTTGGAGAAATGCTGCCGCTGACTGCGGAGAAATTTATCCTCGGTCGCCGCCTCGAAGTACGCCGCAATCGCGCCCTCCGTATCCGCAAGCGCACGGCAGCACGCGCCCATCATCTCCGAGAAACGCCACTGCTCATCCTCAGGAATCTCCTCGTGTGCACGCAGATAGAGGATCGCCTCAATCGCCTCGTAGATATAGCCCTGATGAATGTCCTCGCGGAGGGCGGTATAGTCGTCCATCCAACTCATTGTACTGTTCTCTCCAATCTAAAATATGCAATCTCGGGCGGGCAGCCAATCCGCAGTGGGAACCAGCTTCCGTTGCCCGTATGCACATAGCCGTAACTGTCTCCGATGCGCACCATGCCACGCGTGTACTTGAACACGGGAAAGAGCGGCAGACCAAGAATTCCGAACTGGCTGCCGTGCGTATGCCCGGTCAGCGTCAGCGGAACAGAGCCATACGCCGCCGCATCGTCAATAAACTCAGGATGGTGCGCAAGCAGGACAGTCACAGCATCCTCGGGAACGTGCGTCATCGCTGCTGCAAAATACGCCCTTTTTTGCGGATCAAACGCATCACCGCGTGCAAACGGGTAGTCCACACCGGCGATGTAGAGTGTACCGCGCCCTGCGACCCGCGCCGCAGAGTTCAACACGACGTGCACACGCCCCTCTTCCGCCATGCGGTCAACAATCGGGCGACCGCTGTGATAGTATTCATGGTTGCCAATGCAGTACCAGATCCCGTCGCGAAAATCTCCGATATGCGCAGCGAGCACCTCGGCAGCACGCGCGTTCAGCGGCTCATCATCGAATACATCGCCCGTCACGGCGAGAAGATCTGCGCCGCCCGCAGCAGTCTCCGCGAGCAGTGCGTCAAAATCCTCCACGGAGAAAAACGAACCGAGATGCACATCACTGATCTGGGCGATCACCATGCCGTCCGCCTCGGGCGGCAGGTTCGACACAGGGATGGTATAGTCACGGCGCACCGTATGTTTTCGCTCGATAAACGCACCGTAGCTGCTAAGCAGAACACCCGCTGCAGGGTAGAGTGCCGCATTTTTCAGCACGCGCCGCCGCCCCTCATCGTAGGGCACATTTTGCACCTTTCGCAGGAAAAATCGTAGCAGAACGGCCCCCACTACAAGAGCAAGCACAATCATCTGCGCCACGAGCAGCAGGATGATCGGCAGCGTAACGAGCCCCGCCCAGCCATCCGTCCGATGCGTGCTGAACAGGAAGAACAACCCGCCGACACTGCCGAGCTCAAAGAGCACAAGAGTGATGCGCGCCGCACGAAGCCTCCGCCCCTCTGCCAGATAGCGGAGGAAGTAGAGGCTGAACGCGAGCGATGCAAGGATGCCGAGCAAAAAAATTACCAGAGCAGTGAGCAAATGTACCTCCCGTTGCGGTCAAAGTCCCGTAATCATCGAGACAAATGGAATCGTTGCCACCGAGATGACGGTAGAGAGTGCGATGATCTCCGTCATCAGAGGATAGGCGACCTTGTTGTAGAGCAGAGCCACCATCGCCACCATACCGCCCGTCGGCGCGGCAACGATGACGAGACTGCACCCGAGGATATAGGGATTCGTCACGAAGAGTTTCATGAGGAACAGAATCGGAATCGGCAGGACAACCGCCTTGAGGAACGTATAGACGAGCAGTTTGCGGTCCGTCAGCATGTGACGCATGTGAATGTCCTTCAGCGACGCACCGATCATCATCATCGCGAGCGGCGCGGTCATCGCCCCAAGCATGGAGAATGCCTGCATGAGGAGCGGATGCGTCGGAATCTCGCCAAAGTAGATCACGCACGCGATCAGCGAGGCAATAATGCCGGGATTCAGCAGCATACGGAACATCTCGAGACCGCGCCGCTTATGAATACTAATCGAGGAAACACCATAGATGAAAAAAAGCAGATTGACAGGGATGAAGAAGAGCGTCATATAGACGACCGCCTGATCGCCATACACGCCCTGCACGAGCGGCAGCCCCATAAAGAGCGAGTTGTTGAACCAGAACGAGAGATTGATCGCACCGCGCAGCCGTCCGCGATAGCGCAGGAGAATCGGGAGCAGGAAACCGACAGCACACATCATCACGAGGAGAATGGCATAGTCCATATAGGTCTCAATGACCTGCGCCAGATTCATGTGCTCCTCTGCGTGCATCGCCGAGGAGATAATAAGGCAGGGGCACGCGATATTGACAATCAGCGAGGAAAACTGCTCCTGATTGTTCGGAATGATGATCTTGTAGCGGCGGGCGAGTGCTCCCGCAAAGATCATCAAAAAGAATACGATCATCTGACCTAAAATCAGCATTGCATTACCTTCTTTATTTCAGTTCGTAAAATCAGTTATGTTTCTCCGCAAGCAACGGCTTCAGGAATTGTCCCGTATAGGACTCTGCGACCTCTACGATCTGCTCCGGTGTCCCCTTCGCGACGATGGTTCCCCCACGCACGCCGCCCTCGGGGCCGAGGTCGATCACATAGTCCGCCGCCTTGATGACATCGAGGTTGTGCTCGATGACGACGACCGTGTCGCCGCCATCCACGAGCCGCTGCAGAATGACGAGCAGCTTGTGGATGTCCGCCGCGTGCAGTCCCGTCGTCGGCTCGTCGAGGATGTAGAGCGTCTTGCCCGTGCTGCGCTTCGACAGCTCCGTCGCGAGCTTCACGCGCTGCGCCTCGCCGCCCGAGAGCGTCGTCGCGGGCTGTCCGAGACGGATGTAGCCAAGCCCTACGTCGCGGATGATCTCGAGCTTGCGTGCGATGCGCGGCACATTCTGAAAGAAGTCCACCGCCTCGTCGATCGTCATGTCCAGTACCTCGGCGATGGTCTTACCCTTATAGTGCACCTCAAGTGTCTCGCGGTTGTACCGTGCGCCCTTGCAGACCTCACAGGGAACGTAGACATCGGGGAGGAACTGCATCTCGATCTTGAGGATGCCGTCCCCACGGCACGCCTCGCAGCGTCCGCCCTTCACGTTGAAGCTGAACCGCCCCGCCTTGTACCCACGCATGCGCGACTCACTCACCTGACTGAACAGGTCGCGAATTGCATCGAACACGCCCGTATAGGTCGCGGGATTCGAGCGCGGCGTGCGCCCGATCGGCTGCTGGTCGATGTTGATGACCTTGTCGATGTGCTCAAGCCCCTTGATCTTCTTGTGCTTGCCGGGCTTTCCCTTCGCATGGTAGAGTCTTGAGGCTATGCCCT
>CALJPB010000409.1 GCA_937981305.1 uncultured Selenomonas sp. | reverse complement strand
ATAAACGCTTCATAGAGTGGGATTGCGTGCTCCGGTTTTGCCGCCTTGGAGAATCCCGGGCGACGCTTTTTGAGATCGGCAAACAGGGTAAACTGTGAAATCACAAGTACCGCACCATCCACCTCTGCGAGCGCACGGTTCATCTTCCCATTTTCATCGGAAAACACACGCAGATGAACGACTTTCTCCGCCAGATGCGCAGCATCCTCCCAGGTATCCTCGGGGGCAATCCCCAACAAAACAAGATAGCCGACATGAATCTGTCCACAGATACGCCCTTCGATTTCGACAGACGCTTCTTTCACTCGTGTGACGACCGCACGCAAGAAATCCCTTCTTTCTACCCAATGTTTCCTATTATAACACGCTTCTATGTGAATGTCTCTCAAGCGGAGAAAAAAGACATGAGCAGCTGCGTGAGGGCGAACTGATCCCGTGCTCCCATCGTTTCGCGTGCCGAATGCATTCCGAGAATTGGCGCACCGATGTCCATCGTCCGCATCGGAAGCTGCGTGGAGAGAATCGACCCAAGTGTCGCACCGCCCGCCGCATCGGAGTGATTCATAAATACCTGATACGGAATCCCTGCGCCTTCACAAAGCCCCGCAACAACGGCGAATGCCTCGGGATCGCCGGCATAGGACTGATTCGCAGCGACCTTGAGGACAGCTCCGCCGCTTAGAACAGGCTGATTCGTCGGGTCTGCCTTCTCGGGGGCATTCGGATGCAGGGCGTGTGCGACATCCACAGAAAGACAGAACCCTTCCATAACTTTTTTGAGATATTCCTCTCGGTCAAGCCCCAGTTTGTAGCAGACACGCTCCAACAGGATGGCGAGTGCCGTCGAGCCTGCGCCCTGCTTCGTTCGGCTCCCCACCTCTTCATTGTCGAAGAGTGCCACAACGCGAATACCATCACCGTTCCACTCTCGAATGGCATCCATACACGCCTTGACCGATGAGAGGTTGTCAAGGCGCGGTGCGGAGAGAAAAGCGTCGTCGCATCCCAAAAGACAGCCGCGCTCATAGGGATAGGCATTCAGATCATAGGACAGAATATCCTCCGCCGAAACACCGAGCTCCTCCGCGAGCAGAACGAGCAGTTTCTTCGTATCATCCTCATCGCCGTCGCCGTTTTGGAAGAATAATGGCAGAAGATCCTTTTGCGGCTTCAGCTCAACCCCTTCATTTACCTTGCGGTTCATGTGAATCGCAAGATTCGGCACAATCATGAGCGGACGGCGAAAATCCACAAGCCGCAATATCGGCGCAAAGGGATCCGCA
>CALJPB010000408.1 GCA_937981305.1 uncultured Selenomonas sp. | reverse complement strand
GGTGGCAAAACGAAAGGTCTTTTCATTGAATACGGTCTTTGGCGCAGGGGAGAGGAAGGCGGGCATCATCTGCATGAACTCCATATTGATGAGCCGCGCCCCCGCCCGCAGTGCCAAGGCATGTCCCGTCCCCGTGACATCAGCGGTCGTGAGGCAGTTCTGAAACAGCCCGCTGTAGCCGCCCGTGGCGAGGACGACCGCTTTGCTGCGAATGGCGAGGAGGCGGTTCTTTACCGCAAACACTGCGCCGCACACGCGTCCGCTGTGCTGAACGAGTTCCAACGCCTCGTGATGGGGGCAGAGCCGCACCCCGTATTCCGCCAGCTCCTTTTGGAAGACGGCACGCATACGGGCGGCTTCCAGACCGTTCCAATTTCGTCGCTTGTGGTCAAAACAGGGGATAAACTCTTTTTCATCGGATTTTTCCGCCGTCCTCAGCCGGATGCCGCGTGCTTTCAGCGCGTTGATCGCGGGATTGATCTTGTGTACGAAGGTTTTGACGAGCGCGGGTGTCGTCATCCCCGCCCCGACCCGCGCAATGCTTGCGGCAAGGTCGTCCTCGTCCGCCGCGTCCACAGGGCCGATCAGCCCCAGCCCCCATGTCCCCGGGAAAAAGCTGGAGCCGGAAAAGATCTCCGTACTGCTCGTGAGCACGACGGCGCAGCCCTCTTTTGCCGCCGCAATCGCCGCACAGATCCCGGCGATGCCCGCGCCGATCACCAGCACGTCACAGTGGTCTTGGGATGGAACAATCATGTGGGTTTTCTCCTTATTAGGACAGGTGCTCGGTCAGAGGGACGACACGCCCCCGCAGTTCGTCAAGCGTTGCGCTCACTTCACGAAGATTCCGCGATAGAGGCGCGGGCTGCGCACACCCGGCTTGATCTCACCGCTGATGGAGTAGAGTGCGCCCTTTGCCATGACGAGCGCCTCGCCGCAGGGTGCGGGGAACGGCAGCTCTCCGACGGTGCGCCATGCGTTTGTCCGTGCGTTGTAGACGAGGATGTCGCGATTCCAATGGTAGTCCTCGGGGGACATGGTGAAGTAGTGGGCGCGGAATGCGTCCTTTTCCTCGCCTTGCAGTGTGTTTAGATTGGAAACTGCCCAGTTGTAGATCTCGTGGTTGAACCCGCCGACGACCAGCATCTCGTCCGCATTGAGACGCACAGAACGCGCACCGAGGAGCGAGACGGGTGTGCCGTTCACGTTCGGCCCTTTGACCTCTGTCCACGTGTGCGTCCTCGGATCGTAGGCATAACCGTCCGTGTACGCTACGTTCGCGCCGCCGCTGAACACATAGAGCCGCCCACCGAGGAACTCCGCAACGGACTGCTCGCGTGCCTCGCCGGGGAAGTCGGGCAGCGATGACAGCATCCCTGTCTTGACATCGTAGGTGTAGAACTTCTTGCTGAGTGTGCCGTCCTGCTTGCCGCCGCCGAGGTAGACGACACCCTTGTCATAGGCGGCGACACCGTTCTGGAGGGCAAAGGGGAGGGCGGGCAGCGTCTCTGTATGGAGTTTCCCGTTCGGCGCGGTGAGCCGCGTCACCGCACGCGCCCCCGTCTCGTCCGTGCTCCCGCCGAAGTAGAGTACGCCGTCCGGCGTCGTCACGGATGCGCCGTAGCCGACGGGATAGGGCATCTGTGCGTGGTCCGTCTCGACGAGCCCGTCCGCTGTGGCACGCAGAACGTAGACATCGGGATAGGTCACCTTTGCTCCGCCCGTGAGCGGTCCGCCTGCGGGGAAGTTCGCGCCGCCGCCGACGATGATGCAGTCGCCGAACGTCCCCTGTACGAGACCCGCAACGCCGATGTTCTCCGCATATCCTGCGGCGGGAGAGAGCGTGCCGACCGACTGCCATGCGAGCGCGGGTGTGCCGATCTCGGCGGGCGCGGCTGCTGCTGTGAGCGGTGCAAGGGCGATGAGTGCCGCGAGTGCGGCGGGACGGCATGAGAGTTTCATGGAAGCTCCTCCTTTTGAAATAGATATAAAAATATATTTTATTTTCACGGAATAATAATAGCATATTATATTGAAAAATTCAAATAGTTTTCATATCTCAGTGAAAGTGTTGTGGAATGAAAATAAATCGCTTGCGATGACAGAACTCATGTGTTAAAATTCTGTGAGAAGAGGGGGGATCTCTATGCCGGAATCGTATCGCAGACCGACGGCGAAGATGATGGCGGCGGTGCGTCGCTCCCTTGCGGAGAATCTGTGCGATCCCGCCGATCTCACCCCGGAGGAGACGGGGGTGCGTCCGCAGCTGCGGCACGGGGCGCGGGACGGGGTCGAGGGTGTAGCGGATGCGGTGCGTGCGATTCCCGATGCACTGAACGATATTTTTTCGCGTCTGAAACACAGGATCGACCGCACGGATGAGACGTTTTCCGCGTGTCTGCTGCGTCTCATCGAGGAGCGGGGAATGACTGAGGTGGAGGCATACAGGTGCGCGGGGCTCGACCGTACGTTCTTCTCCAAAATCTGCACGGATCAGGACTTCTGCCCGAAATCCAGGGTGGTCTATGCGTTTATCTTCATCCTGCGGCTGGATCTCGATGAGGCGCGGGATCTGCTTGCGCGTGCGGGTTTTACGATCTCGCCGGCGCGTCCGTATGATCTCGTGATGGAGTTCTGCATCATGGAGGGGTACGACATTGCCACGGTGAATGGGATTCTCTATGAGATGGGGATGGATGTACTGTGAGGTGTGTCCGCATCCGTTCTTAGAGGGCATGGCGGGCTTTGCATACGAAGGCCCCCGCTGCATTGGCTGCGGGGGCTTTTTTTGTCTTTGCCCGCTGCTGCGGGGGAGACGGGGATGCTCAGTCGGAGGATTTCTTTTTCTCCTTTGCGCGGCGCGTGACGGTGGTGTAGAGGAAGCTGTCTTCGTTCTGCGTGAGGGTGAAGCTGCCGCGATCGAGGTATGCGTCCGCTTCGGTGGCGGATGCGACGTTGCTCGCGCACGCGCACAGCATATGGTGGATGAAGCCGCCAAAGAGGAGGGCGCACACGAGTGCGACGCAGAGCGTCATGAGGCCGGAGTCGTCGGCTTCGCTCTGCTGCGGCATGGCGAGGGCGACGGATGTGAAACACAGGAGCAGCAGCGCGAGCAGTGTGCTGAGGCTCTTTTTCTTTTCCCGAAACATATGCAGCGCCTCCTTAGTCGGACAACAGGTATTTCGCGAGGTAGTAGAAGACGGGGATGCTGAGGACGGCGGAGATGACGGAGTAGAGCATCACCTTCGCCTTGTCGATGGGGACGGAGCCGACGACCTTGCCGGTCTGTCCGTTCATCATAAAGGTGTAGGGCTTGTCTTTGTAGCGCGTGGTGAGGATCCAGACGGGGACCATCGCATAGCTGACGCTGCCATCCTCCTTGATGACGCTCGCCTCGCCGTCCAGCGCACAGCGGTCGTAGCCTGTGACGGTGTCCTCGAGCACGCCGACGGCGCTCTCGTGGACGCGCTTGTCCGCACGCGGGGCGCTTTGCTCCGCGTCCACGTCGTATTTGTCCGCGAGATGCCCGGTGAAGTAGGCGGCGGAGAAGGGGACGAGTGCGCTGTAGTCGAACGGCTCGATGCTCTCCATGTACTGATCGTCCATGCGCTCGCTGCCGTCGACGGGGATGCGCTCGAACGCCATGGAGCCGCTGCGCTCGCAGCTGTAGTGGCGCGTCTCGGTGATGATCTCGTCCGCGGTCTCGTGGACGCTGTCGCTCTCAGCGTGGAAACTCGCACGCGCGTATACCTTCGAGTCGAACAGCCAGAAGGGGACGTACATGGACTGGATCTCCTTGAGACGGTTCTCGGCGGTGAACGCGTTCGGGAGGATGTATTTCCGCAGCCCATCGCCGTAGAATGCC